>DASPUR010000165.1:0-2826 GCA_035622795.1 Methanoregula sp.
GACGCCCCTGACGGTTCCCCCTGCCCCGGCAAGGACCCCGATCTCCCCGGCATTTCCCTTGAGAATGCTGATTTCCAGTTCGTCAAGCATCCGCTGCGCGCTTTTTGTTCGCAGGTTCGTCGCCCCTGCCCCGACCGGGTCGAGAATCACCGGGATCTTCCGTTCGTTCGCCATCCTCCCTGCGGCGATCATGGATTCGACAAGGGGAGGGTTGAGCGTCCCGATGTTGAGGACAAGGGATCCCGCGATCGCGGCCATCTCCTCCACCTCCTCCCGGGCGTCCGCCATCACGGGGGCCCCGCCAGCACACAGAGTGATGTTTGCGCAGTCGTTTACGGTAACGTAATTGGTAATGTGGTACACGAGCGGCCGCTTCTTTCGTACCGCTGCAAAGATATCAGCATATTTTTTCCGCTGCATGGGCATCGTTCCCCCCGCGACGGATGCGGCGCGGGATGTTTCCGGTTGGTTTTTAGTGAGATGAACGGTCGGGGGTAAAAGACTTGCCGGTCCGTACCGGATTTGTTTTTCTGAAGGGACCCGGTTCACCGGGCAAGTTCCGCTACGGACGCAACGAGCATGTCGATCTCCTGTTCCGTCGTGTACAGCCCGGTGCTCGCCCGGACCGTTCCTTCGGGCAGGCCGAGCCGGTCCATGAGCGGCTGGCAGCAGTGGTGCCCGCTCCTTACCATGATGTCGTCCGATTCATCGAGATGCTGGGCTACCTCGTGAGGGTGATACCCCCTGACCGTGAAGGAGACGACGCCGACCCGCAGTGCCGGGGTTTCCGGGGAATAGACCGTTACACCATCGATCTTTTTGAGTCCCCCGATGAGCCTCGAGGTCAGCCGCTCCTCGTGCTTACGGATACGCTCCATACCGATGGCCCGGAGATAGTCCGCTGCCACGCCGAGAGCGATCCCGCCTCCGATGTTCGGCGTTCCGGCTTCGTACATCTGGTATCCTTTGGTCATGACATATCCGGCAGCAGTCACCGATTCCACCATGCCGCCGCCGACATTCAGCGGTGAGAGGGCCGGCTCCTTCATCCAGAGTACCCCCGTCCCGGTGGGGCCGAGCATCTTGTGGCCCGAGAAAGCGCAGAAGTCGCAGCCGATCCGCTTAAGATCCACCGGAATGTGCGGCACGGTCTGCGCGGCGTCGATAAGGAGAAGCACACCGCGGTCCCGGCAGATCCGGGCGATCTCTTCTACCGGTGTGATGACACCGACTACGTTCGAGGCATGGGTGAGGGCCACCAGCCGGGTCGAGTCGGTGATCGCCGCATCGATCTCCCGGGGGCTGATGGTGTAATCCTTCCCGATCCCGACGATGTCAAGACCGACACCGCACTTCGCGAGGTCCATCCACGGCAGGAGATTGGAGTGGTGTTCGAGCACCGTCGTTATGACCCGGTCGCCATTTTTCCAGGTCAGGCCCCGGGCGACCATGTTGACAGCCTCGGTCGTATTCCGGCAGAAGACCGTAACCCCTTCTCTGCCACCAATAAATTCAGCGACCTTTTCATGGGCGTGCCAGTAGCGCTGGCTTGCTATCTGCGTAAGCCGGTGCACACCCCGGCCCACATTTGCCCGGTAGCTGTGCTCGAACTCGACCATCGCGCCGACGACTGGTTCCGGTGAGATTGCGGTTGCCGCGTTGTCGAGATAAATGAGATCCCCGAGGATCGGGAAGTCCATCCGGATCCCGGTCACGTCGTAATCCCCGCCGGCAGACGGCTGGTCCTGTTCCTTCGTGACAGTCTTACCGGTTTTTGGTCCGCTCATCCCGGTAACTGTTTCGCCAGCCTTCTTCATGTCAGTTCCGCCTGTTCCGTCCCGGGCCAGGCCAGGCCCACCCGTCACCATTCCCGGCCCCGGCTCCCGTTTCAGATCATGCACGAGCGTATTATCCTCGTTAACTGCTATTCCCCGGACCCTGCAGAGCTCGCGCATCTTGGGAGGAAGCGCCCTCCACCGCCAGAGCCCCCACGAGCAGTAGGCATCGGGATACCCTTTTTTCGCCGCCCACAAAGCGATGAAATCATCCCACCGCTTCGCGTATCCGGGGTGCATGGTCCGGAGCTCCTCGTACTCGCTCTCGAGCATCGCGGGGCAGAGGAAACAGCCAATCCGCTCGAGTCCTTTTGCGTACAGCGGGTTAATCTCCACCTTCTGCCACCAGAGGTAAAGGAAGACTTCGAGCGCCCTCCAGTTCCGGATCGGGGAGATATTGAGCTGAAGGGGGTTGGCAGGGTTCTGGCTCGATTCATCAAGGCCGGCCCGGTTCCAGGACTCGTACCACCGGTTTCCCTGCACCGTGACGCAGGGCCCGATGTCCGCGAGGTAGAGCTTGAGCGGGTGGAGCTTTAAAAGCTTGCAGCACCAGCGGTTGTCCTTGCCGGGTGGGCCGGCCTTTCCCGCTGCCGCCCAGAAGTCCCCGCCCCGCCGGATAATCTCCGCACCCTGTCCTTCGACAAACGCGATTGTTTCGGGAAGTTCGATACCGGTATCGATAAAAAAAGCCTTCGTCACCCCGGCCTTTCGGGCAAGGTGAAGGACTGCGGTGCTGTCTTTTCCTCCGGAAAACGAAACATTGGCGACCGGACGGTCGCTGATGTGCTGTTTTATTGTCCTGACAGCGTTACGTTCCAGATTTTTCAGGTGGTAACGGTTCCGGTCTACAACAACGTCCCATTCCGGGTCGGGGAATGTCACGGGGGATACCGGAGCGATTTCCCGGACCCGGATCTGCCCGCCCTTTACAGTACCGGTCCCGTACCGGTTGCGGTACCGGACGATGACCGTTCCTTCCGGGGCCGGATAT
>DASPUR010000166.1:0-4713 GCA_035622795.1 Methanoregula sp.
CGCAGGGTCGGGTGGTTGCAGCAGCCGTTTTCCGTGTTGCACTTCTCGCAGAGCCCGCAGGTACCGCAGGCGGTGGCTACGGCGAACGGGAAACCCGCGTTGAAGGCGCTCCGCTCGAGCCCGAGCATGATCCCGTTCAGCTCGCGGTTGTGCTCCGAGATCTCATGACGGAACCGCTCGGCGCTCTCCTTTTGTTCCGGCGGTGCACCGGGGTCGTACCTGTCGCGGAGGTAGCAGCTCCGGATATCCGGGCCGAAGACTGCGGCGGACCGGAACTTCACGATGAGGGCTGCGGTGTACTCCGAGAGACAGGCCCGGAACTCGTCCGGTGTCATCGCGTACGGCGGGCAGGCAAGGGACTTCCCGTAGGAGGGGCAGCCAGAGCTGCACTTCATCCGCACCCGGTTCTCGACCGCGATGGTATCTGCCGGTATGATCTTTGCCCCGGCTGCCCCGGCTGCGAGCGCCTCGTCGGCAAGGAATTGGAATTTCCCAGGGGTATGCTCCGAAAAGGATATGCGTTGTCGTTCCATGGTCATCCTCCGGATTCTGGGCCCGGCGGACCGGTATGCCGGAAGAGCTCTTCCGGCTGGATAATCCGGTCGTATCCTCCCGTTTGCATCACGGGCACAATAATCTTCGCGATCGCCGGGATTTTACCGGTCCGGACTCACTTATGCGATGCCCGGTAAGGAGCGGGAGACCCCCGGAACCAGGATTACCAGACTTTTGCACCGTCAGGTTGATATTCCCAGCAGGTATCTGATAAATAAAAAAATACATTATACTAGGAAAGCTATCGGGGGTGCGATAGTGATCCCGCAAACCTTCGGAAATGCCCTGTCAAAATATACCGGCTTCCTCCGGCTGCCGTTCTGCAGGTACCGGTTCCCGTTCATAGCAGGGCACGCGCACCTTTCGGAAGAACAGGTCGCATCGCTGGGAGATCTCCTCTCCTCCGGCGACCCGGCAGAAAAAGAAGCTGTTACCAGGCGGTACGAGGAAAAACTCTCGGCGCTCATCGGCCCCGGCAGCGGTGCAGGTTTTGCCAGCGCCCGGATGGGGTTTTACTGCCTGATGGAGGAGCTCGGGATCGGGAAGGGGGACGAGGTGATCCTACCGGCATTCACCTGCGGCGTGATGCCGAACGCGGTCCTGCGGAGAGGCGCGACACCGGTGTACGTCAACATCTCGCAGGAGACCTTTGGATCGGATGCCGGGGAGATCGAACGGAAGATAACCCCGAGGACCCGGCTGGTGGTAGCCCAGCACCTGTTCGGGATCCCGTGCGAGATCGATGCAATTGCCGACACGTGCAGGGATAAGGGTGTATTCCTCCTGGAGGATTCCGCGCCTACCCTCGATTCATCGTTCCGCGGCAGGACCGCGGGAAACTGGGGCGATGCGGCGATCTTCTCGTCCGATCACGGGAAACCGCTGAACACCATCACCGGCGGGTTATTCTATACCAGGGACCGCGAGCTGTATGGAAAAATCGCGGAGAGGAGCAGGCAGTCGCCGGAGCTGGACCCCGTCCACCAGCGGAACCTGTTCAGCCGGTTCCTGTTCGAGCGGACCTATTTCAATCCCGGAACGTACGGGAGAGGAGTCTTCCTCGAGACGATCATGAGAAAATACCATAAATACGTTGCCCGGGCAGGGACGATCGTATACCTCGACCGCGACTATTGCGACCCGGGCGCTTCGCGGCCGGTGTATCCCTATCCCGCCCGGATGCCGGCCTTCCTCGCCCGGCTCGGCCTCTTCGAACTGGAACGGTGGAAGACGGAGAAGGAGCGGAGGAAAGCGCTGCTAAAAGAGTACATCGCACGTGCCGGCGAGTCGCAGTTGTCATCCTTCCTCCCTGCATGCTACTCGGATACGAGGCTGGATATCGTCCCCCTGCGATTCGCATTCCTGCATCCCGACGCGGGGCGCCTCCATCCGCTTATGGACCGGCATATATCCGTCATCGAGCGGCTCTACCCCACCGTGCTCACCTGCCGGAGCCTGGATCGGCTCGGGTATGTCCCGGGCTGCTGCCCCGTCTCGGAAAAGATCGCCGCACAGATCCTGAACTGGCCCTGCATCGTCCCGCCCGGCTGGGAAAAGACCCTCCTGGATCTCTTCTCAGGCACATTCTCCGCCCCGCCTGCGGGAGACGCGCCCTGACCGCGTGCCGGCAGCAGCACCGGTCCTTCCGAACCTTTTTTATGGGTGGGTGCTCCTCACTACCCCTGCTATGAGACTCATCGCGATCAACGGGAGCCCCCGGAAGAAATGGAATACCGCGACCCTCCTCCGCCACGCAATGGAGGGCGCTGAATCCGAGGGGGCAAAGACCGAACTCGTCCACCTGTACGATCTCGCGTACAAAGGCTGCATCAGCTGCTTTGCCTGCAAGCGGATCGGGGGAAAAAACTACGGCCACTGCCCGGTGAACGACGACCTCCGCCCGTTGTTGAAGAAGATCGAGAAGAAGGCCGACGCAGTCCTCATCGGCTCGCCCATCTATTACGCGATCACGACTGGCGAGACACGGTCCTTTCTCGAACGCCTGATGTTCCCGTACTCGGTCTACGACCCCGACCGCTCCACGCTCTTTGGCCGGAAGATCCGTACCGGGTTCATCTACACGGCCGGGGCCCCGGAGGAGATGGTCAGCGAGATGGGCTTTGACCGGAACGCGAAGGCTACCGAGATGGCGATGGAGAGGATCTTCGGCTCCTGCGAGTCGTTCTTTGTCACCGACACGTACCAGTTCGATGATTATGCGAAGTACGTCTCCACCCGCTTCGACCCGGAAGCAAAGCAGAGACGGCGGGACGAACAGTTCCCCCTCGACTGCCGGAGGGCGTACGAGATGGGGGCACGGATGGTCCGGGAAGCGGAGTGACCCCGCAGACCATCGGTTTTCTTGTTTTTACCGGGTCCCCCGTTTGTATCCGGCCGGAAGTTCCCTGCCCTGAGGCAGTAGTTTTTTAATTACAAAATGTAAAGTACTTTTTCCAAACGATCGGGTACCGGAACACCATGTCCGGAGAGGTGTGGCATGATTAAGAGAACAGGATCCATAATAGTCGGCGCGGTGCTGCTCTGCACGCTGGTGCTCTGCATACCGGCCGTGAGCGCGGCGGACTCCGGGCAGTCGTGGAGCGACAACCCTGAGCACATCGCCGCGGAGAAAGCGTATGTTGCGTACCAGGCCGAACACTACCGGGCCCAGATGAACGGGGCGATCACGTATATCGGGACGATCAGCGGATCAGCAGGCACGGGAGACCTCTCCGGCGCTGAACAGCAGTTTTCGACAACGGTCGCCTCGGTCCAGTCCATGACGACAAACAGCGCAATCGAAGGGGCGCTCGGCCAGATGAAAAGCGAGATCGGCACGTTCCGTACCGACACGGTCACCGACATGAAGGCGTTCAACGGCTCCGCATCCGCGCTCCATGACGCGGTCAATGCCTCCGTGACAGCCGACCAGGCAACGATCACCGGTCTCGAAAACGCATGGTGGGCAGCCCGGGAAACTTCACGGCTCGACGAGTTCACCCGGAACGATGCCATCCGGAACGGGGCCCTCACCAACCTGTCGGCAAAAGGAATCGATGTTACGAAAGCACAGGGTATCGAGACAGAGATCGGCGGTCTGCAGGCCTCCCTGAAATCCGCACTGGATGCCCATGACGAGAAGGCGCTTGCCAGCGTAAACGATCAGCTCGGCACCCTCTCCATGCAGTTCTGGAGTGCGATAAGCAGCGCCTCATGGCAGGAACGGGAAACAGCCCGGCTGGCGGAGTTCGACAACCGCACGGCTATCCTCCAGAACGAACTTGCGAACCTGACTGCCCGCGGGACCGATGTTGCATCGGCCCAGGCGATCCTCGACCAGATCACGGCGGAACGTACCCCGCTCAAGGCTGCCCTCGACTCGCATGACCAGCAGGCGCTGAGGGCTGTCGATTCCCAGCTTGCATCCCTGTACCAGCAGTTCAGGAAGACGATCCAGGGGTACCGGCAGGCTGCGATCGAAACCGCACGAACGGGTGCCGAAAACAGCACGAGAAACCTGTCGTTCCGTCAGGGAACATTCCGGAATTCGACACGACCGGCATTCCTGAGGGGGAATACCAGCTGAACACGGAATTTTGCAGGGAAAGGTGAGATGAGATGAATCGTTCAATAATCGTAACCGGAATCTGTGCAGCCATCCTCGTCGCGGTACTCCTCGCCGCCGGGTGCACATCATCGCCCGCAGGAACTCCCGCAGCAGGTACCGGCGGCACACCGCAGGTAACCTCGACCGCCACAGCGACGCCGGCTGAAGTGACTCCGGCCGCTGTTCCGACAACCGTTCCGGGCCAGAGCGATCAGCTCGCGGCTACCGGAAGCGATGACCTGAGCCAGTCAACCATCGATGCCGATGCTGCTGTGGACCCGTATAACAGCACAAGCCAGGAAACCACGATGGTTCCGGACAGCCAGGACCTCGGGGACGCGATTCCGTAACGTCCCGGCTTCTCCTTTTTTGGTAAACGCACCTGCCGGTTTATCACGGCTCTTCCGGAAAAAATAAAAAAAAATGTCCCGGTCCTGCCGGGCACGGTATGTTCGGTCTCGCCAAATCACGGGGAAAAATCCGGGACCCCTTTTACGAAGAACAGGCCCGGATAAAAAAAATTATTTCTTCGCTTTCCGGATGATCGTGAC
>DASPUR010000167.1:0-4220 GCA_035622795.1 Methanoregula sp.
CCCCGCTCTCCCGGACGAGCCGGGGGAGGTCCCCCCGCAGCGCGTTCATGAGGACCGACTGCGCCTCGTCGTCGAGGTTGTGGCCGGTCGCGAGCCGGCTCGCCCCGGCCTCCCGCGCCGCCACTGCTCTCGCTTTTTTCCGGAGGATGCCGCAGATGCTGCAGGCCCGCTCCTCCCGACCCCGGAGGAAGGTGTCGAGCGTACCGCCAAAGAGGTCCCGGAACGAGACGGACCGGTGCTCGACGCCCAGTTCGGCAACAAGCCTTCCTGCTGCACCCATCGTCTCCTCCCGGTACCCGGCGATCCCCTCGTCGACCGTGACTGCTACGAGGCTTACGCCGTTCCAGGCTGGCAGGACAGCGTGCAGGAGGAGGAGGAGGGCGGTGCTGTCCTTCCCGCCGCTCAGGGCGACTGCGATCCGGTCGCCGTCCCGGACCATGCGGTGGCTGCGGATGGTTGCGAGCACACGGGCCTCGAGATCCTCCCTGAGGTGGTCGGCACAGAGCTCCCGCCCGGTCTGTCGGTCGCGGATTACCGGTTCCCCTCCGCAGATTGTGCAGGCCGGCCTGGCCCGTGCCGGTGCAGGTGATACGGAATGCACGGGCTGTACGTGCGGGTGGGGGAGCTTCACTTGGTTTCAGCCCCCGTGGGAAACCGCGATGATCCGGAGCTCGTCCCCGTCGCTGACCGGCGCGGATTCGGGGACGAGCCTGTTTTCCCGGATGACCATGACCCCGACCGGGTTGAGCCCGAGCGAGAGGAGGACCTCCTCGACCGTCCCCATGCCGCCGGGACATTCCCTCACCGTTTTGTCGGGCATGATGATGCGCATATGTCAGGTGAGGATAGGGGTTGCCGGGGCATAAATGGGACGGCAGGGGCACAAAAAGATGTTCGTTTCTATGATTGCCGCAAAAAAGTATGAGCACGATCCCTTTTCCCATTCGCAGAACGCGGGCGCATTCTTCTCGAGCTTCCTGCGGGTCTGTCCCTAAGGGACTGTCCCTTGTGGCCCCGCCGTGCCCCGGAGAAGCCCTGAGGCGGGGAATCCCCGTAATTTTTTGGAGAAGAGAAAATCATGAATGAGTAGCATCGTGTTCCTTTCTCTTCCTCCCGGATGAAAATTTATACCCTCCTCCCGCCAATGGATAAAAACAACACGGTGCGTGTATGGCCGGGGATAATGGAGAACTCAGGGAAAAGATCGCGAAACTGAAAGAGGAGAGGGACGCGATCATCCTCGCCCACAACTACCAGGTTGCGGAAGTGCAGGACATCGCGGACCTGGTCGGGGACTCGCTCGAGCTCTCCCGGGCAGCGGCCACGATGGAAGGGGAGGTCATCGTCTTCTGCGGGGTCGACTTCATGGCCGAGACAGCGGCGATCCTCTCGCCGCAAAAGACCGTGCTCCTGCCCTCGCCCGATGCCTGCTGTCCGATGGCGGAGATGATCTCGGCCGACGAGCTCCGGTTCGTGAAAGAGCGGAACCCGGACGCCGCGGTGGTCTGCTATGTCAACACGACCGCGGAAGTAAAGGCGGAGAGCGACATCTGCTGCACTTCTTCGAACGCGGTAAAGGTCGTGAACGCGGTTGAGCAGGATTCGGTCATCTTCGTGCCGGACAAAAACCTCGGGGCGTACGCGGCCCGGTTCACGGAGAAGAAGGTTATGCCGTGGGAAGGGTTCTGCATCGTCCACGACCGGATAACTCCGGGCGATGTCAGGGCGGCAAAGCAGCGCCACCCCGGAGCAGAAGTCCTCGTCCACCCCGAGTGCCGGCCGGAGGTCGTTGACCTCGCCGACCACGTGGCAAGCACCTCGGGGATCATCGCCCGTGTCGGGAGCTCGCCCGCGGAAGAGTTCATCATCGGGACCGAGGTCGGCATACTCCACCGGATCGCAAAAGAGCACCCGGAAAAGCGGTGCTACCCGCTCTCGGACGCAGCGGTCTGCCGGAACATGAAGAAGACCGATCTTTTCAAGGTGCACCGCGCGCTCGCCATGCTGGAGCCCCGCATCACGGTGCCGGAAGAAGTTGCGGCCCGGGCAAGGCGCGCGATCGAACGGATGCTCGCGCTCTAGAAAGAGGACTATTTTCCCGCGGGCTTCTTTTGCCGCGCCATCAGCCGGTTGTACGTCTCTTCGCCCACGCACTCCTTTGCGTACCTGCACCACTCGATGCAGGACATGATGTCGTTGAAGACCTCGAAGCCGCAGGTGCTGCACTTCACGGAGACGTCGTTCGAGAAGACCTCGACCTCGGCCCCGCACTGCGGGCATTTTTTGATGGAAAGGGTCGGGGTCCTGAGGTTTGCCGAACCCGGGCAGTGGTCGAGCATGAGTACGTTGTTCACGCTCCTCCTTTATTGAAGTACGGGCAGGCGATGAGGCAGGCGCTGCACCGCGATCCCGACCGTTTTGCGAATTGGTTGGCGATCGCCGAGGAGAGGACTTCGAGCCTCTCCGATTGCATGAGGCGGAAAAGGACAGGGACGAGCGGTGCGGGGACGGCCCCGGTCATGTTCCGGCACCGGGCCTGCTTTATCCCGTCCGGTCCGAGTGCACGTTCGGGGCAGGAACGGATGCAGGCGCCGCACCGGGTGCAGAGCCCGTGCGGGAAGGCAGGGGCGGGTACCGGTCCGATCTCACCGGAGGCAAGGACCGCGCCGAGGCCGAGCCGGTTCCCGAACCGCGGTGAGATGAGCAGGGTATTGCAGCCGATCTCGCCGAGCCCCGCATCCCGTGCACAGTGCTTGAGGGAGAGGCTTCCCCGGACCTTCCCATCCTTCACGTACACGGAACTCACCGCCATCGCGGCCGCACCCTGTTCTTCAAGGGCGCGAGCAAGTTCGCCCGAAGTGCGGGCGAGATCCTGCTTGAAGGCGCGGATCGCCGGGGAGGTCTCCCGCTGCGTCCCGCAGAACAGCTCGTCGCCCATCACCCTGCCGAAGATGATGACGGACCTGCAGGCAGGGAGGAGATCGGCCGGGCCCCGGCCGGGCGGGGCGTGGATGGCGGATACCGGGACGACCACGAACTCGTCGGCCCGGTGTTCCCGGAAGAAGGTTTCGAGCCATTCCCGGCCGACGGGTCCGGGAGCCGCGCTGGTCATAAGGAAACGTGTACCGCGGGCCTCTTAAAACCGCTCGTTTCCGGGGAGTTTCCCCGGCCGGGCGGGTACCCAAACATGTATGAGCCCGCCTCCCGTACGTACCTGCAGTAATGGACATAAGGAAAGGCCCGGCCCGCGCTCCCGGCACCGCCGAAACGGATCGGCAGGACGGTTTTGCCGTTGAGCGGAACCTCCCCCTTCCGCTCGAAGGGGCGATCGAGGAGTACATCACGAAGAAGGCCGGAGGGAGCTGGGACGACCCCGCGACCCTCGGGAAGCTCCGCAGGGCGATCGTTGCGCAGAAGGACGATTACTGGCGGCCGGCGCAGAAGAAGGCGATCCGGTACGCGAAGGGCTACAGCGTGCTCGCGTACCTCGCGTACCATTTCCCGGTCTACTTTGTCCAGGCAAAGCACCTCCTTGCAATGCTCGCCCGGGACGGACTCCTCAAGCCCTCGATGAACATCCTCGATATCGGGACCGGGCCGGGCGTCTTCCCCCTCGCGGTCGCCGATTTTTACGCGAAAGCCTGCCCCGGGAAGGCAGCGGTGTACTCGATCGAGCGCTCGGAGGAGCACCGGGAGGCGTTCCTCTTCCTGCGGGAGCGGTGCACGACAAAAGGGGGGGCAGCGAGCATCAAGCCCCCCATCGCGATGGACATCCTGAGCCCGGACCCGGAAAAAGTCCCCGGGAAGATCGACCTGATGGTCTTCTCGAACGTGCTCAACGAGCTGCCCGGCGGGAACCCGGAGTCCGCGTCCCGTATCGTTGCGTACTTCGCAGAGCGGCTGGCGCCGGACGGCTCGATCCTCGTCACCGAGCCGGCAGACGAGGAGAATGCGACGAGGATGCGGCTGATCACCGCCTCCCTCGCCCGGCAGGGGTTATCTCTTTTTTCCCCCTGCTCGTTTTTGTGGGGGACGAAGTGCGATGCCCCCCGGTGCTGGAGTTTTGAGAGCGCCCCCCCGATCCGGCGGACCCGGCTGATGGAGGCGCTGGCACAGGACACCGAAGGGTTCCGGTACGCCAACACCGATATCAAGTACAGTTATGCGGTCCTGAGGAAGGACGGGCGGACGAAGCAGGAGTGCCGGCTGCCCCCCGGCGC
>DASPUR010000168.1:0-6064 GCA_035622795.1 Methanoregula sp.
TCAAACACCTTGACGAGCAGGTCAAGGAGACGGTAAAGGCGCTCCGGCCGATCCTGCCCATCCGGTTCGAAGAGCTCCGGCTCGCCATCAAGATCCCCCCCGACTTTGCCGCGAAGGCGTACGGCGATATCGCCGCGGGGTCAACGATGGAGAAAGACGAGTGGCAGAAGGACGGCTCCTGGGTGTGCGTTGTCCGGATACCTGCCGGGATCCAGACCGATTTCTACGACCTGATCAACAAGCTCACGAAAGGCGAGGGGCAGGTCAAGATCCTCAATCAAGTATATTAATTCAGAGGACAAATAAAAGAAGACAGATCGGTGAGAACCCACTATGGCAAAATCCACTCACAAGGCAAAGGGAAAAGTCACGGGCAGCTCCGGCCGCTTCGGGTGCAGGTACGGAAGATTCGTGCGCAAGCGCGTCGCAGAGATCGAGACGATCTCCCGCGGGCTCCACCGGTGCCCGAAATGCGACATGGAGTCGGTTTCCCGCAAAGGCACGGGGATCTGGGAATGCCGGAAGTGCGGGTACAAGTTCGCCGGTGGAGCGTACCAGCCCCAGACGCCGTCAATGAAGATCGTCCAGCGCGCGATTGACCGGACCACCGCCCCCGGCCCGGTTACCGAATAAGGATCATTTCGCTATGGCAAGTTCTTACAAGTGTGCACGGTGCAAGCAGAAGGTCGAGATCGACGTCAATGTCCGGTGCCCGTACTGCGGCCACCGGATCCTCTTCAAAGAGCGCGGCGCTGCGATCAAAGAGCTGAAAGCCCGGTAATTCCCGTACCGGTACCCCCGGGGTCTTATCACCCCTCGTTTTTATCAGCCGGATTGTCCTATGGTACCGGTAGGATCCGATCATGCCCCGGCATACTTCAGTCTTCCGGTTTACTACTCCCCATGCCCGGAATATCTGTCTCTCGATCACGCCCGAACTCTCCGGTGAAGTGAATTTCCGGTCCACGACCAGAGCATGCCTCGAGGACGAGCATACTCTCGTGCTCACGGTCGAGGCAGAAGACACCGCCGCGCTTCGGGCAGCACTGAACATGGCGCTCCGGCTTGTCAATGTTGCCGACGAAATGCAGCAGATAACCTGATCCTCCGGTCCTGGTCTCCGGCAGTTCCGTCCGATCCCGTACGGAGGGTTACATTCCCTGCCGTGGTCCGGTTCCCTGCACGCGATCTTTTATTTTATCGGGCGTTCAACACTACCTCCTAATAAGCGATTATAAGGATATTTGAGGAGAATCACGGTTATGAACAATATCTCACCCAAAGTGCAGAACCAGCTCGCAATGCTCCAGCAGATCCAGCAGCAGCTCCAGACAATACTTACGCAGAAGGCCCAGTACGAGATGGCGGTCCGCGAGGCGAAGCGTGCGCAGGAGGAGATCAGCGATTCTTCCGAGGACGCGGTCATGTACATGAGTGTCGGGACGGTCATGATGCAGAAGAAAAAAGAGGTCGTCAACGCAAAACTCTCGGAGAAGGTCGAGACCCTCGAGCTCCGGATCAAGTCCCTCGAAAAGCAGGAGAAGATGCTGCAGGGCAAGTTCGAGCAGCTGCAGGCCCAGATCAAGGCAGCGATCGAGGGCAAGGGCGCGCCCCAGGCAGCATAATTTTTCAGGTTACGCCTGCCCGTTGTCGGGCAGTACAATCGCAAGACACATCTAGTTCCCGTCCAAAATCTCTTTTATGGCGGAATGTCCCGGCTTTCTGAAGACCGATCCCGCCCCCCGGCTCTTCGCAATCAAGATCGCCGCTGATCACGCAGCGCGTGCCCACCGCGGGCAGTTCCGCAAGGACCGTCGGACACCGTATGTCAGTCACCCCGCAAAAGTGGCAGCCCTTACCGGGATGTTCGGCGGTTCCCATGTGGCGGTCATCTCGGCCTGGCTCCACGATGTCTATGAAGACTGTACTCCCGAGTGGCTGACGAGGACCGATGCACTCATCGCCTCCCTGAGGCTGCCTCCCGATGAGCGGCTGGAGATATCGGCGATCGTCGAGGCACTCACCAAGAAGAACACTATCAAGGGCAAGGCGGCCCGTCTCTCCGACAGCCTCGACCGCATCCTCGACGCTCCACCGGAAGCGACCCTGGTCAAACTCTGCGACCGGATCGATAATTTCCTCGACTCGGCAGGCCGCAACGGGCGGTATACGAAACGCTACCTAGCCTCAACCGATGAACTTATCGGGAAGCTCTCCACCCGGGCCTCCCTCCACGGGTACGATGTGGCGCTGGGGGTACTGGTCGAGATACGGAACTCCCGGCTGGATACGGAATAAGAGGAACATCCCGGCGGGAGGATGACTCCCGTTGATCACCGGGATTTCCTGCAGGCCATGACAAGGCAGGGATAGGAAAAAAGGATAGAACTCCCTTCGGTCCGGGTATCCATCCCCAAGGCATTCTTCTGCATATCGTCGCAGTAGGCCATACGGATCGATCTCGCTGAATCCGGGTCCCGGATAACCGAGCCGAGCTGCTGTTCCAGATCCATCTCCAGCCGGAACGGGGAAGACCGGATCCCGGACATCCCGTTCTCCCCGGCGAGGCCGAGATAGTCCCTGCGCGTCATCGTGCCTGCATGGGACGGGTCCTTGAGCCGTTCCACCCGGTCGAATGCGACCCGTTTTCGGACAGGGACGACAAGATCCGCAAGAATGATCGATCCCCCGGGGGAGCAGACACGGACCATCTCCCGGAAGACGGCCATTTTATCGGTACAATGGTGGAATGCGAACCGTGACAGGACAATGTCGAACGAACCATCCGGGTAAGGCAGGTGTGCGGCATCGCCGCGATCCCACGAAAGGTTCGTAAGGCCCCGCTCTGCCTGCAGCTTCCTCGCGTGCTCGAGCAGTGCGGGTGTGATATCGAGGCCGGTTACGTGGCGGGCCCCGGTGGCAAACCTGCACGCGACCAGGCCGGGACCGCAGCAGACATCGAGCACCGTATCGTTATCGGTGACGCCGGACATCTCCACCATAATTTCGAGGACATGGTCAAGTGAAGGCCGCCCGAGACACCGGTAAAATGATTCAGCTTTTTTCGTAAACTCTTCAATAACCAGCAAGTTATGGTCGTTCGATCTCATCTCTTCCCCTCAAAAAAGAACAGGAGGTCAGGCCCTGCTGATGAGGTTGATCGCGTTGACGAGTGCCTCGACCGAGGCGAGGACGATATCGTCCCCGCTCCCGCTTGCATCGAAGATCTTCCCGTGGTCATCCTCGACGGCGATGGTTACGTGGCACATCGCGTCCGAACCCCCGGAGACCGCCTCGATGTTGAACTCCGTGAGCTGGAGTTTTGCAGGGGTTGTCCCCATGATCGCTTTCAGGGCAGCGTCGACGGGGCCGTTCCCGGTAGCCGAGAACACGTGGTCTTTACCGTTCACCTTTGCCTTGACGCTGGCAGTGGGGATGACGTGGTTGCCGGTCATGATCGCGATGTCCTCGAGATCGAACATCTTGTGGTTCACGCCGGTGCCGGTTACCGTCTCCGCGATCTCGTAGAGGTCAGCATCGGTGATCCGCTTCCCCTTGTTCGCCACAGCCTTGACCTTCTCGACGATAGCATCGAGCTCCGGGTCAGCAGGTTCGATGTGGACTTCGGCGAGCATCTGGCGGACCGCGTGCCTTCCCACGTGTTTCCCGAGGGTCAGCCTACGGCGGTGCCCGACCATCTCCGGTGTCATGATGCCCGGCTCGAAGGTGGCCGCGTTCTTGATCACCCCGTGCGAGTGGATGCCGCTCTCGTGGGAGAAGACATTCTCGCCCACGACCGGCTGGATCGGCGGGATGCCGATGCCGGAAAACCGGGAGACGAGGCGCGAAGTCTCGACAAGGCGCTCCCTTCTGATCCCAGTCCGGATCCCGTATATCGATTCCATGATCATCACGGTCTGGGCGAGGTCTGCGTTGCCTGCGCGTTCGCCAAGGCCGTTGACTGTGACCTGCACCTGGGAGGCGCCTGCTTCGACGGCCGCAATGGTGTTTGCCACCGCAAGCCCGAAGTCGTTATGGCAGTGGACATCGATCGGGCAGTCCACTTCCCGGTTGACCCGGGCTATGAGTACTTTCATCGCGGATGGCGAGATAACGCCCACGGTATCCGGTACATTGATGATGGTCGCCCCTGCCTCCGCGGCGGTCTGGAATACCCGGACAAGGTAGTCCCAGTCCGTCCGCGTTGCATCCATGGCCGAGAACATGCAGAACCCGGTATGCTCGCGAACATAACCGACAATATCGGCAGTGATCGCGAGAACCTCGTCCCGGGTCTTGTTGATGGTGTTCTCCCGCTGGATGTCCGAGGTCGGGATGAAGACGTGGACCATATCGACATCGCAGTCGAGACAGGCGTCGACATCGGCTTTCACCGACCGGGCCAGGCCGCAGATCTTCGGGTCGAGCCCGAGTTTTTTGATCGCGGTGACCGTCGCCTTCTCGTCCTTCGATGAAGCAGGGAACCCGGCCTCGATGGCGTGGACGCCGATATCGGAGAGCTGGCGGGCTATCTCCAGTTTCTGTTCGAATGTGAATGCGATGCCGGGTGTCTGTTCCCCGTCCCGGAGGGTGGTGTCAAAAACAGTTACAGCTTCGTGCGCGGAGTTATCGACAAAGAAGGCGATCCCCCGCAATATCCTTGCGAGCCATGCCTCTTTATAGGAATGCGGATTATTTAAAGAAATCCCAGATCGGCCTGCAGGGCCCTTTTTTCGGCGGAAAAGCGTCTAACGTCGAACGATACGTTTAATACCAAACTCCCCTAACATTATAGAGCAGTGCCCCGCCTTAACTCAGCCTGGTAGAGTGCGCGGCTGTAGTATGGTTTACCGGTGACGGTAACTGCGCGGCTACCGCGATGTCCCCGGTTCGAATCTGGGAGGCGGGATTACTGTATTCATGCCCAGGTAGTGTAGTGGCCTATCATGATTGCCTGTCACGCAATCGACTCGGATTCGAATTCCGACCTGGGCGTTCGCTTGTTTTGAATCATTAATCTGAAACCTCGTTACTTTTCGTTAGTCTCCGTGAATCGGGGCAACCAAATACATGCTGGTCAAATATTATCCCGTTTCGCTCTCAAATCCGGTAAGGTAGGATCCTATGATTGGAGCGACAAGCAATTGTGTTCATTGGCGGGTGATACGTCAAACGAAAATCAAATAATCCTCTAATAATAAAATGGACAATTAGGATGAAACGTTCAGGAATTGCGATAATTCTTTTGCTTTCCGTCATTTTTAGTATCTTGATCGCTGGATGTTCAGGGCCGACACTATCACCAATCCCTGCAAAAACGGCAATTCCGACCTTATTTACGACACCGACACCACCCCTGACGATCTCCCCTCAAACAACAATTCTGAAAACAGATCCGATAATTGGTGATTGGATCTACGTCCCGGCATTCCCAAATTCATTTGGCTCAGGGGAAACCACGTACTCATTTAATTCTTCGGGAAGTTTCTCTTCACATTGGGATCTATACGCCGATAAACATACCAGTGGTGGAATTTCCGGGGTCTGGGAACCGGCAGGCAATAACAAATACATCCTTCAGGAACAGGGATCTCATCCTTATTCCCTTGTCTATTATCCGGAAAATGATACAATGATATTAGGTGGATCTGAGCTTTTTCGGCGAGTCACCCAGGGTCTTTCCCCATAGTCGCTTGAAGGTTTTTTTCATACTCTCCATAAGGTGCAGGAAGAAGTACGAGGGTGACCCCCTCTCTCCTCCAGAGGGGGAGGCAGCGAAGATGCATCGCATCTTCTCGATTTCGCAACCTGGTGACCGCTCAATCAGCCCAAGGGGGCAAGTCTCCTTGACTCCCGACATTCGGAAAATATTACACAAGGTTTCCGGTTCCACGGCCGTGCTCCACGGGGCGAGGGTCGGGAGACCCCGAGCGCCCGTGGGTCCATCGCTACTTCAGGACTATACGCAGGTTTTCTACAAATCACATTTTCCTTCTAAAAAAACTCATAATCCTTTGATGAATTGCGATGTGGCCACGGGCGCTCGCCGCCTCGAAGCCCGATG
>DASPUR010000169.1:0-6125 GCA_035622795.1 Methanoregula sp.
CACGTTGCTGTGGATCGAGCCGGATGACAGCGGGACTGCGGAAGCAGGGACGGCGAACATGAGGAGAACGGCAAAGAGGACCAGGAGACCTTCTCGCATAGCCGCCTTATAGCCGGAGCGGGCGGATAATGGTTTCTCCCGTCCCGGAGAGGAAAAGAAAAAAGATTATTCGATGATGATCGCCGGCTTGAACGGCAGGGCCGTCGCCGCTTTCATATGACCGCTCGACTCGGCGTCGGTGATGTGGACCGGCACACCGAACTCATGTTCGAGGAATACCTGGGCGTCCTCGAAGACCGCACGCTCGTTGACCGGGGCCTTTGCAAGCGGGCCGACGACATGGGGCGGGAGACGGTGGATGAGCGTTGTGCACTGCTTTGCCGCATCGGTCGCGTCCTTCCCCCGCTTCCGCATCTCCTCGTCCTTCATGATCTCCTTGATCACGGTGTTCCGGTCGCTCGCGTTTGCGATGGTGGCGAAGATCTCCTGCTTCCATGCCGGGGCAAGGGAGATGGTGATCGATTTCGGGGTGATCTGGATGAGCTTCAGGATCGACTCCACGTCCTCGACCGTGCGGGAGAGGAGTTCCTCGGCGAGCTCGATCTTCTCGTTGGTGAGCGCCGGGTCGGCGACCGGCCAGGGAGCGAACGAGACGAGTCCTTCGCCGGCGAGCTCCTTCCAGAGCTTCTCGCCCGTGAACGGGATGAACGGGGCGAGGAGCCGGACCCAGGCGGAGCAGAGGGCGTGGAGCTCCCGGCTGCCGTCGCAGTCCTCCGGGAGGCGCCGGCGGTACCACTTCAGGTCGGTCTCGATCCCGAAGGACGCCTCCTGGAGCGCCTGCCGGGTCTGGAAGTTCCCGAGCGCGGTCGTCGTCTTCGCGATATGCTCCTGCAGCCGGCTGATCAGCCAGCGGTCGATGTCGTGGGGTTCACCGGCAGCCCCCTTTGCCTCCATCACGGTGGTGTAGAACCGCTCGATCTGTTTTCTCGTCGAGAGGACGAGCTCGTTCCGCCAGTCGAAGTCCTGCCACGGCTCGGCGGAGCCCATCAGGAACATCCGCACCGTGTCGGCCCCGAACTCGTTCACCGCGTCCTCGAGGAGGAAGACGTTCCCCTTCGATGAGGACATCTTCGCGCCGTTCAGGAGGCCCATGCCGAAGACGACCATCCCCTTCGGGAGCTTGTCCTTCGGGAAGATCGTGACATGGTGGAAGAGCTGGAAGGTGAGGTGGTTGCTGATCAAGTCCTTTGCCGAGAACCGGAAGTCGTACGGGTACCAGAAGAGGAACTCCTCCCTCATCGCGTCGAGCTTCTTCTTCTCGGGGAGCCCGTCGGACTTCTTCCCGAGGAAGATGTAGTCGAAGACCTCCGGGGTGAGGAGCTTCGGGTCCATGTCCCGGATCTTATGGGCGATGGTGTAGTACGCCATGTAGATGGTCGAGTCCGAGAGGGGCTCGATGAGCTGCTGGGTGTCCCACGGGAACCGGGTGCCGAGGCCGACCCTCCGGGTGCAGGCCCAGTCCTTGAGCCAGTCCACGGTCCGGTCGAACTCGACCCGGACTTCCGGCGGCACGAGGGCCATGTCCGCGAGCTGGTCGGAGACCTGCTTCTTCCACGCGGGGTCGGAGTATTTCAGGAACCACTGGTCGTGGAGGATCTTGACTTTCACCCGGTTGCCGCACCGGCATACGACGGGGCGGATATCGAACTCGTACATCACGACCGAGTCGTACTTTTCGGCCATCAGGGCGGCGACCTCGTCTCTCGCTACCCGGACCGGTTTTCCCCCGAACTCTTTGAAGAGCTTCCCTTTCGAGAATTCTGCGGAGTAGATCTCCTGCGTCAGTGCGTCCATCCGGCTGTCCATCTGGTTGGCGATGCCTGCCTTCTCGACGGCGTCCTGCGCCGGGACTTTGCCGTAGCCCTCGACCGTGATCAGCGGGATTGGCTTGATATCTTTGTATTTCCCCTTCTGCTGGAGGTCGCGGAGGGCGATGTAGTCGAAGGGTGCGTGGGCGGGGACGCTCATGACCATGCCGGTCGCCATGTCGGGGTCCACGAAGTCGGCCGGGAGGATCGGGACCTCCCCGCTGAGCGGGTGGGAGACCTTCTTGTCGATGAGGTCTTTACCCAGGATCTCCTCCTTGATCTCGACCGTGTGGTCCTGGAGGGCGAGCTTGTCGGCCGCCTCGCGGCTCACGATCCAGGCCTTCCCGTCCACGAGCGCTTTCACGTAGGTGACGTTCGGGTTTGCCCAGAGGTTGGTGACCCCGTGGATGGTCTCGGGCCGGAGGGTGGCGGTCGGGATGAACGCTTCGCCGTACCGGAACATGACAAGGGTGAATTTGATCACTTCCGCCTTGTCCCCCTCGAGGAGGTCGTGGTCCCCGACCGGGTTCTCGTCGACCGTGCAGTACCGGACCGGGTGGGCCCCCTTGATGACGTGGCCCGCCTCGTACAGGTGCTTCCACTGCCACTCGATGAACTTGCTGTAGGTGGGGTCCACGGTGATGAACCGGCGGCGCCAGTCGATGGAGAGGCCGCAGGCGGTCATGACCCGCTGGTACTCGGCGGCGAAGTGCCGGACGATGGTTAAGGGGTTGGTGAACTCCTCGAGCACGTTCTGCGGGACCTTGTACAGGTCGCGGTAGAGCCGGATGGTCTTCTCGTCCCGGTTGGCGATCCGTTTTGAGATGCCGACGACCGGTGCACCCGTGACGTGGAAGGCCATCGGGTACAGCACCTGCTTCCCCTGCATCCGCTGGAACCGGGCCACGACGTCCGGGACTATGTAGGTCCGGCCATGGCCGACGTGCATCGCCCCGCTCGGGTACGGGTATGCGACGTTTAAGTAGAATTTTTCGAGGCTCGACGGGTTCGACTCGAATGCATGGGCCCACTGGTCGTGCGCCTCTTCCTCGAATTTTCTGAGATCGAATTCGCTCACGATTGTTTCACCCTGTCCTCATTATACCGGCCTCAGCTTGATGTTCTCGTTGTTCTGGTGGCGCCGGATCATCTCCTGCGCTATGCTCGAGTTCTTGGCAAGGTGGATCTCGCCGGCCTCGTTGACGGTCGCCGTGAAGAGGTACTCCTTGCCGGCAAAGACGTCGACGATCTTCCCGCTCTGCTCGGGCGCGATGATCGTGAGCTGCTTCTTGTCGGTCGTGATCCGGATCCCGCCGCCGAGGTTCATCTCCTCCTCGGCCGGCCGCTGGACGCCGGCCGCCGCCTGCTGCCGGTCGAGCTCGGACCGGGGCTTGATGTCGATCCCGATCCCGATCTTGTTGACGATGGCCGAGATGTTCTTCCCGCCCTTGCCGATCGCGGCCGGCACGTCCTTGTCGTCGATGAACACGGTCGCTTTCGTATCGGAGACCATCTGGACGTCAACGAAGCCCTCGGTGTACCGGCCGATCTCCCGCTGGATCTCCTTCTCGGTGAGCTTCCACCCGGTGGCTTCGCTCTCCTTCTTTGCGGACTCCGCGGACGCTGCCGGCCCGCGGATGGCCGCGGGGGCCGCGACCGGCTGGCCGATGGCCTGGACGTGGGGGGGCTTTGCCGGCGGGACTGCCGGGGCGATGACCGGCATCACGATGGTCTCGCCGTCGTACCGGAAGATGTCGAGGACGAGTTCGCCCGTCTCGTGGTCGTGGACGGTGGTGACGGGCCGGATGTGGAGGTCGCCTGCCATCCCCTCGGGGATCTTGATGGTGAACCCGACGTCGTACACTTTCGTGATGACGCCCTCTTTTACAAAGACGATGGTGTTGATGATCTGGGAAAGGACCGAGAAGTCGACCCGGTCGGCGAAGCGCTGGAGGGCGTCCCGGACGCCGTTTGCGTGGATGACGCCGACCATCCCGAGGCCGGCGAGGCGCATGTCGCCGAAGACGCTGAAGTCCTCGGTCTTCCGGAGCTCGTCGAAGATGACGAAGTCGGGCCGGACGAGGAGGAGGACGTCGGCGGTGTTGACCATGCTCCCGTCGAGGGTTGTGTACTGGGTGATCTGGTCGGGGACCTGGAGCTCGCGGGGGGCTTCCATGGTCTTGACGATGTAGCCGGAGTCGGCAAGGAAGGTCGCTACGCTCTGGGCGAGCGTGGTCTTGCCGGAGCCCGGGGCCCCCGCGATGATGAGCCCCCGCTTCTCGCCCTTGAGCCGGGTCCTGATGATCTCGGACTTGGCGTAGTTGTCGAGCGTGACATCGACCCGGGGCCGGACGGCGGTGATCTCCATGCCGTCCGAGAAGGGCCGGCGTGCGATCGAGATCCGCATGGAGCCGATCTGGACGACGGTGATGCCCCGTTTCTCGATCTCGATGAAGCCATCCGGGTCGCGCTTGGCCCGCTCGAGGATCTCCTGCGCGAGGTTCCGGAGCTCGTACTCCGTGACCGGCTGGTCCCGGATCCTGACGAGCTTCATGTCGGAGATCGTGCCTTTCTTTGCTGAAGGTGGGACCCGTTCCTTAAGGTACACCGCGATGGTGTGCTCGTCGAAGAACTGGTCGATCCCGAGCGGGACGAAGTCGGTGACCTGCGGCTTTAAGTAGATGACGTCGAGGCCTTTTGCCCGTGCGACCTCGGCCTGCACGAAGTCGCTCGTGATGAACCGGGCCTTGTTCTCGATGGCGATCCCCCGGATCATCGAGTCGATCTCCCCGCCGCTCGCGAGCTTCACCTGCTCGAGCGAGGGCCTGATGCCCGAGAACTTGAGCTCGATGATCTTCTCGTCCGCGAGTTTCACGAGCGACTGCAGCTCGTTCAGGCCCGAGAACCCGATCTCCCGCCCGTTGTTCGCCTGGGCCTCGAGTTCCGCGATGACCGCCTCGGGGACGATTATTGTTGCACCCTTGTATTCACCTGCTTTTATCATGGAGGTTATGCGCCCGTCGATGAGGACGCTTGTATCCGGTACCAGTATCATAAAATATTACACCCCTTATGGTATGCTCTTGTATGCTATGCTATGCTATTCGGATCAACGACCGTGGATCGTTGATAAGGTAGATATTACCTGAGGAAGTTTATAAATGGTGAGGGGGTGCACCAACGGTGCGCTCCCGAGCCATGAGAAGAACGCGGGAGCGAAGCGGAGCGTTCTTTGAGTGGTGGGGGGGCGTGCGATTGCCTACCCCCTAAGCAGGAAAGAACACAGGCGAAGCGGTGCGTTCAATATGAAGCCTTTTTGAAAATAATTGAGGAATGGGAGTCACCACCTCATAGTGTCCAGTCAGATACTGCTACCACACTCTTTTTCCAAAAAAAACTAAATCGCATTCCCCTCAATTCTCCTGAACAATCTCCTTGCCAGTAGATATGCGATAATCGGATCGCACACGAAGACAATCACGAACTGAATCATCACATTCTCAAATGTCGCTGCAATGAATCCCGTTTTTACCAGGATCACGAAAGGTATGATGATCAGGAAGTTGGCAATACACCCGAGATACAGGATATTCCGCGTCTGACCGGTGCCGATGAAGATACTCCGGATAATGGTGCTTGCCCCGAAGAGAATATAAGGAATTATCAGCCACCAGAAGGACGTCGTGGAGAATCTAATCATCTCCGGATTCTGGTTGAAAAATTGCGAAAGCGGGGTCCACAGAAAGATACCGAGAAGAGCGATAACAGCCATGTACGCGGTGACAAGGATAAACGAGGTTAGAACGACACTTTTCATTTCCCTGATTTTCTTCTCGCCAAAATAATTCCCGATGACGATGCTTGTCCCTTCCCCAAGAGCGAGCATCGGGATGATGAGCGTCCACATGACGGTCATCGCGAGTTCGTAACCGCCATACTCGGCAGTCCCCATCGCGTTGAGAACCATCAGTGTCCCGATATAGCCAACATTTCTTACGAGGGAGTCGATTCCGGTCCACCCTCCGATAGAAAAGAGTGGTTTCACATAGCTGCGCCATGGAAGGAATAGATACGATTTCCAGTTTATTTCGAGCAGATACGTAATGAATATCAGGGAAATCAAAAACAGGAGAATCTTGGATATTACATACCCGATTGCAACACCCGGAAGCCCGAGATGCATCGAAAAATCAAAGTTTGAGATTAGGAACAGGTCCAGGACCACGTTCACAATAACGGAAATCAGGACAAGATAGA
>DASPUR010000170.1:0-3502 GCA_035622795.1 Methanoregula sp.
TACCTCCTCCACAGCCTTGCACGGGAGAGCTGGGAGAAGATGAAGACGCTCGGCGTCCTGGAGTTCCTCGACGCTGCTAAAAGGAGCGGGAAGATCCATAACGCCGGTTTCTCGTTCCATGGCGACCTTTCGGCATTCAAAGAGATCGTGGACGCCTACGGATGGGAGTTCTGCCAGATCCAGTACAACTACCTTGACGAGGAGATGCAGGCGGGTACCGAAGGCCTCCGGTACGCAGCGGGAAAGGGCCTCGCGGTCATGGTCATGGAACCCCTCCGCGGCGGGAACCTCGCAGGCGCTGTGCCCGGGGAAGTGCAGGAGATCTGGGACCGGGCCGGAACGAAACGGTCGCCGGCCGAATGGGGCCTCCGCTGGGTCTGGGACCACCCGGAAGTCACGGTCGTCCTCTCCGGCATGAACGACGAGGCGCAGATCGACGAAAATATACGGACCGCAGAGACGGCGCTGCCGGGCTCCCTGACCGGTGATGAACGTGCGCTGGTCGCGGAGGTCCGGGATACGTACCGGCGGCTGATGAAGGTCGGCTGCACGGGATGCCGGTACTGCATGCCCTGCCCTGCCGGGGTCAACATCCCGGAGTGCTTCGCCCTCTACAACAGCAAGAACCTCTTCCCCCAGAACAGGGAGATCGGGTTTGTTTACCTCGGCAGGCACGGCGGTCTCATCGGGAAGGAGTCGTACGCCGGGCTCTGCATGCAGTGCGGGAAGTGCATGAAGATCTGCCCGCAGAAGATTGCGGTGCCCGAGCGCCTCAGGGAAGTCTCACAAGCGATGGAAGGCCGGGGGTTCCGGTTCAAGGTCACGGTTGCAAAGGCCGCGTTCCGGCTCTATGACGGGGTATCGCGGCTGAAGCGGCGGGGGAAGGTCCCGAACCGTTAAATACCCAAAGGGAAAATGGACGGGTATGAACTGGCATCATCTCCTCCCCGCAGCCGCCCTGGTACTTCTCATCGGCCTCGCCGGTTGCGCGGGCCAGCAGGCCCCTCCCCCGGTCACTGCACCGCCCACGACCGTTCCGCTGCCGGTCGCAACCGCCCAGCCGGTCGGCCAGATCGCACCGTTCTACGGGAACTGGGTAGTCACGACCATGGGCAATGCGGGAGGGACGCTCCCGGTGACGCCCTCCCAGGAGATCACGCTCACCATAACCAACGACGGGTTCCAGGGATACGACGGCTGCAACAACTACAACGCCCCGTACAGCCTGACCGGTATCTCCACGGTGTACGGGTACGGGATTTCCGTCGGACAGCTCGTATCCACGCAACAGTACTGCCGCGGCCTTGCGGACCAGGAGAACGCGTTCCTCCAGACGCTCCAGACCACGACCGCCTTTGCCGGGGATGCCAATCACCTCACCTTCACCGACATCAACGGCGATGTGCTGGTCTTCCACCGGCCCGGCGCCATCCCCACCGACACCGCCCTGCCCCAGTACCCGTGAAGCGCCTTCCCGCGCCGGAACAAGTACGGTCAGGCAGGTCCCCGCAGGCGGATGCGATAACGAGTCTGTGACCCTCATGAAGAGGACCGGAAAACCAGGAATTTTTTGGCACCGGTGTTTGGTATAGCGCCCGCACTCCCCCGAACCGATCCCGTTCACGACAGGGTGAAAAGACCGTGGCATCAAACGGTACCGGCGGCAATGGAAGAAACCGGAAGATCCTCAATGGGGGTTATCGGGAAGAAGTAGGATGATGGTGGGATCTTTTAATCGAGGGGGATCTGCTCGAGTTGCGATACCAGCTCCCAGATCCGGGTCCGTGCGTGAATAGGCATGTTGGGATCATTGGAGATCTCGTCGATTTTGGATATGGCTTCGGCTGCGCGCAGGCCCATCGGCTTGGTACTATTCAGAAGCAGCGTCCGGGTCTCGTCAGCCACGCGCCGGATGTTTCTCGGGATTGTACTGTCCTCCTGGATGTGCTGCAGCATCAGGATACAGTTCTCCATGGTTTTTTCAGGGTGGGGCATGGTATCACCTGTCTGTGTACCTGTAGTTAATACGTAGAACGGGCATATATAAGTTGGATATTGGAACAGACGGGGACTTTTATGCCATCACGAAAGGAAGACGATATCATGGCCGAGGCCCTCCTGAAGGGCGGAAAGATGCTGGAGAAGTCCTGCAGGATCTGCGGGTGCCCCCTCTTCGAGATAAAGGGAAAGACGCTCTGCGTCGTGTGCGCAGAGGACGACAGGGATACGGGCGGAGCGGCACCCGCCGCCGAAACGCCGGCAGGGACTCCCGGGCCGGCCGCACCGCATGTCCATGAAGGGACGTGCGGCTGCCACGCGGAGGCATCCACGGAGGGCGTGATGCTCGCCGATGAGCTGGCCGGGACCATCCTCTCGCTCTGCGAGCGGGTAAAGAACGAGAAGGACCCGGAGAACGTCCTCACCCTCATGAACGCGGTGAAGGCCGGGACCGAGGCGCTCGGGATCCTCTGCAAACTGTAGCGGGCCTCTCTCTTTCTGGTTTTTCCCCTTTTTTTTGCAACCCCTCTTTTTTTCAATACCGGAGCCCCAACAATCCTCCATGTCTGCAGAGACTGATGCAATAAAGCACGTCGCCGGGCTCATGGCGCTCGCAGCACGGACCGCCCCGAAAGCCTGCGGGATCGATTCGATCGGGATCGCCGTCGTCACCGGCAGGGAGCAGGAAAAACTCGCGGGGAAGATGGAAGAGATCGCCCAGGAGACCGGGATGGTCTTCTTCCGGATCAATGGCGACCAGGTCAGGAAGAGCGACGCCACGGTCCTCATCGGGGTCGAGGGGAAAAAGACCGTCGGCCTGAACTGCGGGTCGTGCGGGTTTCAGAGCTGCGAGGAGATGACAAAGGCAGGCGCCGCGGCAAAGTCCCGGAAGGCGGATTTTGCGGGCCCGAACTGCATCTTCAAGGTCGCGGACCTCGGCATCGCGGTTGGGTCGGCGGTGAAGACCGCCAGCATCCATAACGTGGACAACCGGGTCATGTACACTGCGGGGCTTGCGGCACTGAAACTCGGGATGCTCAAACAATGCAGCCTCGTATACGGCATTCCCCTCAGCGCCACCGGGAGGAACATCTACTGGATCCCGCCGATGGAGCATTAGGGCTCCTGTTACTTTTTCCGGGCGCAGAAGTGCGCCCGTTCCGATCGGAAGCGGGCTCGCTTGCCTTCCGGAACCATTTTTAAGTGCCTGTTTCTCTGCACCAGAGTTCCGGTTCAAAATAACCCGGAAAATGTAAAGAAAATCAGTAACCTCCCCCGCCGCTCCCCCCGCCGTTCGGGCTGAGAGTCTGGACATAGGCCGGGGTTGCAACGGTTGTCACTGTGGCGGTCGATACCGCTGCGACGGTCCAGAGGTTGTTGAAGCCCTGGCCCGCGGTCATGCCGGGACTCGTGTCACCGGAGAAATAATAGAGCGGCCGTCCCCGGTACGCGGTCTGCTGGATGCCATCGTCCCTGGTTACGGTCGAGAAGTCTGCCGGGCTCA
>DASPUR010000171.1:0-2953 GCA_035622795.1 Methanoregula sp.
GGGATTTATGGTGAAAAGTTCTGCCGGTCCCACGACCATACTGGGAGTTGCGCTGTCGCGACAGGATCTGCGATCATGTGCTCTCACGAAAAGATTTTTCCGCCGTTATGTTCCCGGTTAGGGGTAAAAAGAGGATTTGGATGGCGGGGCCGGAGAACCCGGCACCGTTGAGCAGCGGGAACAAGAGAGCGAAAACGGCAGCCGGAAAGAGTCAGTTCTTTTGTTTTTTCCCCGGGCCGCCTGCGACCTGCGGGTGGAACTGCGGGGCAGACATGCGGTAATCCGGTCTATCAGGCCCTGAGCGTCCACCGTACGCTGATGGCATGTTCGGGGCAGAAATCCTGGCACAAGAAGCACATGCAGCAGTGCTCGCTCTTTTCCGGTCTCACCCCGTCGCCCTTTATTTTAATAAAAACCCCCATGGAACAGAGATCCACGCACTTGTGGACGGTCCTGCAGTGATGAGACCTTCTGCACAGATCCGGATCGATGTATACTTCAAAACCAACGGTTGTTGCGGGTCCGACTTCCACGAAAATCCCCTTGAACCGGATATGGGGACTCTCGCGATCCCCGTTCCTGATTTTTTCGGGAGTTATTTAATCTTTTATTATAAGTCTGTAACGTTTTTGTCCCACTTCATACCGGAAAAGATCAGCGTCCATGCGGGGAATTTTGCATCAGTGCGTGCGCCGGCTCCGGTCATGGCAGCCCGCCATACCCTTACCGTGGAACGCCGGGGGGAGAAGAGCGGCTGGTAACGGGAGGCAGAGATCAGTCCGCAACCTGCTGACAGGGTTTTGCATGAGTTCAGCTTAACCGGGGACCATCAATCGGTAGGACGACCCTTTCGGTTAATAAAAAACCAAAAAAAAAATTATGCGAACATCCGGCCTTCGAGATCGATGGAGCGCTGGCGGGCAAAGTCGGAGCCGACCTTGTCGATTGCCGAGATGAAGTCTTCCTGTGTTATAGCCGGGCGGTCTTTCCGGATCGCAAACATCCCGGCTTCCATGCAGATCGCGTGGAGGTCGGCACCGTTCTTGCCTTCCGTGAGGGCCGCGACTTCTGAGAGGACGACGTTCTCGTCCATCGTGAGCGCCCGCGAGTGGACTTTTAAAATGGAGAGCCTGCCCGCCTCGTCGGGGAGCGGGATCTCGATGATCCGGTCGAACCTGCCGGGCCGGAGCAGTGCCTTGTCGAGGATGTCGATCCGGTTCGTGGCGCCGATGATCTTGACATCCCCCCGGTTCTCGAAGCCGTCCATGCCGGCCAGGAGCTGCATGAGCGTCCGCTGGACCTCGCGGTCGCCGCTCGTGTTCGCCTCGGTCCTCGATGCGCCGACCGCGTCGATCTCGTCGATGAAGATGATGGTCGGGGCCTTCTTCCGGGCAAGGTCGAAGAGCTCCCGGACAAGCCGGGCGCCCTCGCCGATATACTTCTGGACGAGCTCGGAGCCCACCACCCGCATGAAGTGTGCATTGGTCTCGTGGGCCACTGCCTTGGCAAGGAGGGTCTTTCCCGTCCCCGGCGGTCCGTAGAGGAGTACACCCTTGGGTGGTTCCACGCCGATCCGGAGGAAGAGGTCGGGGCGCTTGAGCGGGAGCTCGACTGCCTCCTTGATCTCGTTGATCTGGGCGGTCAGGCCGCCGATGTCCGCGTAGGTCTCCTGCGGGGAGTCGACCAGCTCCATCCCGTACACCTGTGCATCGAAACTCGCGGGGATGAGGTCCACGATGGCCAGCGACTGCTGGTTGAGCGTGACCCGTGCGCCGGGCTTGAGGTCCTCCTTGTTCAGGCTTGGCGAACTCCGTACCAGGAACCGCGGTCCCGCACTGCTCCGGACAATGACCCGGTTCTCGTCCAGGACGTCGGTCACCGTCCCGATGATCAGGGGCGGGGAGCGGAGCTGCTCGCTCTCGCTTTTCAGTTTCCGGACCTCGCGTTCGTACCGGATCTTCTGGGTCTCGATATACCGCTTGTCGGCCTCGACCTGCCGGAGCTGCTCCCGGAGCTCGAGGTTGCGGGACTCGAGGCTGGATACCCGTTCCAGCATCTGCACCTCGAGCTCGTGCTTGTCGGTCTCGATCTGGCCCAGCTGCTCGCGGAGCTGCTCCGAGAGCGTCCTGTACAGCCGGTACAGCTCTTCCGGAGTCTGCGGATCCGGTGGCTGGTGGAGGATATCTGCCACGAAACTGCCTCAGTTAAGCTATATAGGGAAACTCCCTATAAAGCGTTTGTGAGGGGGCAACTCACCGGAAAGGGCAGTTTCGTGCCGGATGAAGGAGGCTTTATACTGGAGAGGACATCTCTTCTTTAGAGAATTATGCAGTGCGAAATGTGCGGCGATACGATCCGCGGCAACCCGAAGCTCGTGAGGGTGGAGGGTGCGGAGCTGCAGGTCTGCAGCAAGTGCGAGAAGTACGGCACCGAGGTCCAGCAGAAGCGCCGGCCCCAGGCCGCATCCGCCCGGCCGGCCCCGGGCCAGCCCCGCTCTTCCCCGACCGCCCATGCCGGTGCCCCCGTGTACCGCAAACGCGACCTCTTCGATTACATGGAAGGGGAGATCGTGGACGACTATGCGGTACGGATCCGACGTGCCCGGGAGGAGAAGGGGCTCTCGCAGAAGGACCTGGCCATGCAGATGAAGGAGAAGGAGCACCTCATCCGGAAGATAGAGAACGCCGAGCTGATCCCGGAGGACGATGTCCGGAAAAAGATCGAGAAAGCGCTCGGGATCCGGCTCGTTGAGTCCATGTCAGAGAGCGAGGAGAAGAAGAAGGAGAACAAACTCGTCCCCACGCTCGGCGATGTCACGATCATCCGGAAAGCGAAGAAATAATTTTTTTTATCCGGGCCTGTTCTTCGTAAAAGGGGTCCCGGATTTTTCCCCGTGATTTGGCGAGACCGAACATACCGTGCCCGGCAGGACCGGGACATTTTTTTTTATTTT
>DASPUR010000172.1:0-3357 GCA_035622795.1 Methanoregula sp.
CCGCCAGCTTCTCGTCACCGGTCCGGAGGTCCCCGGTGCCGATGACCCTGCCTCTCACCTCGCCGCCGGGCCGGTCGCGGATCAGCATCCGGTAGCACCGGAACTCCCGGCAGACCCTCGGCCGGGTAGCGTATACCGCACACACAAACCCCGGGCCTGCGGGGTTCTTCCTCAAAAATATACACCCTTCGCGGTTCGGACCACCTGACAGGCCATGGTCCGTATATTCATCGTCGATCTCTTCGGCAAAGTCCGAAGCTACGTGGACCGGGAAGACCTCGCCCGTGATAGCGTACCTGCAGTAATAATCCTGCCTGCCGGCCTGACGTTCTATCCTGATGAACCCGCCGAAGCTCCGGCAGCACTTCCCGCACCGGTCGCAGTCGAAGGTTGCCATCCTTAAGCCTCTGTTTTTTCCGCGATCGGTGATAAAGACACTGAAACCGTCCTGCCCGAAAAAACGGCCGGGAACCGGCTTTCTAGTCAGTCCCCTGCGCCGCTGTTCCCGCTTCGTTCTTTCGCGAATCCAGGAAATCGAAGAAATCTTCGGATATTCTTCTCCTCCCGCTTCGCGTTCCGACGCGAATCCAGGAAATCGAAGAAACCTTCGGATATTCTTCTCCTCCTGCTTCGCGTTCCGACGCGAATCGGGAGAGACAAATCATAATGGTTAAGAGGACGGGATTGAAACAACTCATCCGCGTACGCTGTCGGCCGCGAAGCATCACTGCCTCCCGGAAACGACCGTCGAACCAAACGGGGGGAAACAGTACGAGACTACCGACACTGAGCAGGGCCGTCCATGGAGCGGCAGCCGTTTTCCTGATCGCCATCTTCCTCTGCGGGCCTGCCCAGGGCGCCCACGTTTTTGTCCGCCAGTGGGGGACGGGAGGGGCCGGGAACGGCCAGTTCACCAACCCGGAAGGGATCGCGGTCAATCCTACTGCCGGGACCATCTATGTCGCCGATTCCGTTAACAACCGGATCGAGAACTTCACTTCGACCGGTGTGTACCTCGGCCAGTACGGGTCGTTCGGCGCCACCCCGGGCCAGTTCAATCTCCCCATCGGTATCGCGGTGAACGGCACCGGGTTCGTCTATATCGCCGATGTCGGGAACATCCGGACGCAGGTTTACACCTCCGGGGGATCGAACGTCTCGTTCTTCGCAAGCTTCGGGGATCCCAACTGGGGCGTAGCCACGAATTCCAGCGGCTACGTGTACGAGACGCTCCCGGTCAGCAGTACGACGACCATCAACCTCTACAACCCCTCCGGTACCCTGGTATCGACCATGGGACCGTTCGGCGCCGGGGTCGGGCAGTTCGACACCCCCATGGGCATTGCCGTCAACAGCACCGGCTATGTCTACGCGGTCGATACCAACCACAACCGCACGCAGATCCTCGATCCCTCCGGCAATTTCGTCAGCGAATGGGGGTCGAACGGGTCAGCAAACGGGCAGTTTTTCGCCCCCATGGGCATCGCAACCGATCCCGCGGGGAACGTGTATGTAGCCGACTCGGGCAACTGGCGCATCGAGGAGTTCAGTCCTTCCGGTGCGTACCTCGACCAGTGGGGGACGAACGGGATCGGGCCCGGCCAGTTCGGGTTCGTGACCGGCGTTGCGACCGACGATGCCGGGAATATCTATACCATCGACACCGGCCTGAACCGGGTGCAGGTGTTTTCCGGGACGGCCCCGCCCCCCGCTCCCGTCGGCGTGGCGCCGATCATCGGCGATAATTCGGACAACGGTCCTCCCTCTCCCCCGCAGGTCTCCGCGCCGACACCACTGCCCACCATCCTCCCGTCACCTTCACGGACTCCCGTAGTGCAGCCAACGGTAACGCTGGTCTCCCTCCCGGACCTGCTCTCGCAGACCTACCCGCTCGGTTTCGACGGCCTTGACTACAATACCGGTGGGACCGGGACGCTCAGTCTCATCCGCAGCCGGGCCGGCGCTGCCGGCGCCGACGTGACCATGTACTTCGACCGGCTCGAGGTTTACCAGCACCACTCGCCCGGGGTCAGAATCACGTTCTGGGGCGACAACTTCACCACCTCTCATGATACGATCACGGGCCCGGTCACCCGGGCCGAGTTTGTCACCGACCCGTTCAGGGCAACCCTCCCGCCCGGCCCGGTATCGGTCTCGGTCCACGCGGCCCTCGAATCCCTCTCCGGGCCGGGCGCGATCACCACGACCGTGAACGGCACGCCTTCGCCGGAGATTGCCGGGCAGTACCGTGCCCTTGCGGGGAATGACGGCCTCCGGCTGACCGCACTTGCGTACACGCTCTCGGTCCGGAAGGACAACCTCTCCCGGACCGCACCGGCAAACATCACGATGAGTATCCCCGCCTCGTGGGTCGCCGCGAACGGCGGGAAAGACGCGGTCCGGATCGGCCGGATCAGCGACGAGACCGGGACCGAAGAACTCCTCGGGACCGCGTTTACCGGTACGGATCCCGCCGGCAACCTGGTCTTCCGCGGGGATTCTCCCAACGGGACGTCGCTCTTCGGCCTGCTGACCGCAGAGGCCACCGAGCAGGAACAGAAAGCACACCCGAATGTCACGTACGCCAGCATCTCGCAGTCGGCCATGGTCACCAACGCCGGCATGGCAGGCTGGCTCCTCGGGCTGTTCGAGTCGGACCCCGCCCTCCTTGTCGTCATCGCGGCCGTCATAGCCGCCCTCGCGTACTTCGGATGGTGGAGGAGGCGGCTGTAACAGGGCGGCGGGGGATGGGCGGATCGTGGAGACAATCGGGGCACTGAAGAAATCCGGCGATATCCGGGGGCTCATCCGCCTGCTCGACCACGGGGACGAAGACGTCCAGTGGCGGGCGGCAGATGCCCTGGGGACCATGGGGGAGCCCGCGTGCGGTCCCCTCATAACGATCCTCGATTACCCCCGGATGCACGTCCGCCTCGGGGCAATCGAGGCGCTGGCCGATATCAGGAACCCCCGGGCGGTCGAGGCGCTGGTACGAAAACTGGAAACTGACCCGGATGACGAAGTCCGGTGGGCAGCCTCGCTTGCACTCGGCCAGATCGGCGACACCGGTGCCGTGCCGGCGCTCGAGGCAGCACTCAGGGACCCTGACCGGTACGTGCGCTACGGGGCGGTGACGTCGCTCGGGAGACTCGGGTGGAAACCCGGCGATGACACTGCACAGGCGTATGCCCTTATCGCGTCCCAGGACTGGCCGGCAGTCCGCAGGCTGCGGTCCGCGGCCGTACCGCCCCTCATCGACGTGATCCGGGACAAGAACCCGTCGACCCGGGCAGCCATTGTCGGGCTGCTCGGAGAGATCGGGGGACCGGATGCGAAGCGTACCTGCGAGAATGCGCT
>DASPUR010000173.1:0-2257 GCA_035622795.1 Methanoregula sp.
ACTAGCTCAACACGGGCTCCGATCTTCCCGCCCCGTCACCTTCCGATTGACAGGGCAGGGGCATATGCATGCATGGGGTTCCGGTGACCGGACCGGCTTCCCGGATCTCCCCGTCGGAGCAGGCCACCGTCCCGGACCTGCCCCAATCCGGGCCCGTATCGGGCTCCGATAGCCGGTTTTTTCCGTTTCAGGAGGACAAATTCGTAAAAACGGGGGACAAAATCGCCAAAATCCAGCAATTTCCCGTCAGAGAAAACGGGGCGCGAACGGACGCGAACCAATGGCAGAAAAGACCGGGATGCAGGCATGGGACGTCCCCGGCACAGAAAAGGGCCTATTGCCGGGTAGTCCGATATCCCGGATCCACAGGGAGAGGTGATCGGATGCAGGTCACCTGAGGCCCTGCGAGAACCGCCAGTATATCGCACACTGGGGGTCATCGCCGGAACAGGTCTTCGCGACAAAATCCGGGCAGCCGGTCCCGCAGGGGGTTTTTGGTTTTCCGGTCTCCTTCTGTGGTTTTTCTGGTGACGGTGTCATGATCAGCCTCACGTTAATTATTTTTTATCGGTGTTCGCAGACTTAAAAGATCTTAATTTTCCCGGCAGGTGCTGCGCACAATTTTGGGAGTGGGAGGCCGGGCACGATGAGCCGTATGCGTAGGCACCGGATAAACTGGCTGACGTGTTGTCCCGGATCACCGGCACGGATAAATTCCCGGGACATCTGGAGGAGAGGAAGATAATATCTCCCGGATCTTTTACCATCACGGCAGATCTTGGTACGGGTTGAAAATAACAACCGTTATTACAAACCGCCATCAAATTTCAGCGTAATCCTGTGCGCGGAGTATACCGGACCGGGGAAAATATCCGCAGAATCCGCCCGGATCTTCCGGAAACTTCAGGGGCTGGCTTTATCGTGAATCCGAGATCGCGTAATCTTATTCCGGCGGTGCTGCTGGTCATCATCCTCGCTCTCCTCACGGCCTGCATCGTTCTGCCGGTGTCTGCCGGGAAAACAATAGAGCTCTCTCCCCGGGAAACGATCACGCCGGCGTCCACGAACACGGAACGGGACCAGGCAGAACCGTCCATGAACCTCTCGGAAGACCAGATGGACGAGCTGCAGCACGAGATCGACACATCGCCAACCTATGCAGCGCCGGCCTCCTCACCCCGGATCCCCCGGGGCTCGTTCAGCCTGCTTCCGGACCTGCCCTATGTTCCCAAAGAGCGGAACCAGGGAAGCTGTGGCGACTGCTGGGTCTGGGCATCGACCGGGGCCATCGAGATCGAGCACACTCTCAAGTCCGGGATACGCGACCGGCTCTCGGTCCAGTATTTCAACGATCATTTCGGCAGCGGCCCGGAGGGCGAAGATTCAGCGTGCTGCAGCGGGAGCGCAACAAAATTTGTTGACTGGTACTCCAACAAATCGGCCAACCCGGATGCGATGAAACTGGTCCCCTGGTCCAACGCCAACGCGGCGTTTCTTCCCGGGCAGAGCTGCGATTCCCCGCTCGCCACCCGGGATTTTCCGCCTGACACGCCGGCCTACCGGATGAGCAGCCTCTCGGTTGCCACGGTATCGACCTTCGGCGTGGACAAGGCCGCCGCCATCAACAATATCAAGAGCGCCCTCAAAAGCGGCCTCCCGGTCCTCTATGCGTTCGGCTACGATGCGAACGACATGAAGGTGTTCAAGCAGTGGTGGCACAGCCAGCCCGATACGGCGATCTGGGACCCGTCGCTGTTTGCCGGGGACGGGGGCGGGGAAGGTCACGTAACGCTCCTCGTGGGGTACGATGACAGAACAGACCCGGAGAACCCGTACTGGCTGGTGGTGAACAGCTGGGGCGCCCCGCCAAACCGGCCGGACGGTACGTTCCGGCTCTCGATGAACATGAATTACGATGCGGCCATGAAGAATGCGGTAAGTAAAAGCACATCCCCGCCGCGCCAGCAGCAGGCGTTCCATATCATCGATGCGTCGTTTGTGGATACTCCCGTCTCAGGGGTTACCGGTTCCCCCTCGCCCGGCTCCGGTATTCCGGTTACCGACCCTTCGCCCGCGCCCGGCACCCCGGTCACCACGCCAGAGGCCGGGTCCTCCACCCTACCGGTATGCGGGGCCCTGGTCCTTGCGGGGATCTTCTTCCGGGGCAAAAGGGACTGAAGATAATTTTTCTGCGAGGATGAAAGGGAACGGGAATACCATTTTCCCGACCGGGTTCTCACTCCGGCGTTTTCCGAAA
>DASPUR010000174.1:0-4411 GCA_035622795.1 Methanoregula sp.
CGGGGATCTCAATTTTAAAGAGAGAAGAGACACGATCTTCCTTACGAGAAATTTACCACAACATTTTGTTATGTCGCAGTGACTGCCGTGGCCCCAATTACCACATCCGGGATGCGGGTAATTTGCCCCGCCGTGCCTCGAAGAGACCCTGAGGCGGGGAACCCTCGCATTTTCCGATGAATCACGTGGCAATGAGAATTTTTAAGAGATTTTATTTCATTGCGATGCCTGCCGCGGCCCCCGCGGGGCGCCCCCGCCGCGGCCTCTATTACCGGTAAAAATTTATGCGGATAATCAACTCACCATCCCCTCATGTCTGAACGCACGGAGAGCTCCTTCTGATAGCATTTTCCGGAATCTTTCAGATTATTATATGGATGATGGTCAGCATCACACCGGGTTCCACTCCTCCCCGTCCCGGTACTGGTTCCTTGCGAGCGTGTGCAGGTCGAACATCTCGTCCGCCTCTTCCTTCGTGAGTATCCCTTTCTCGATCGCGAGCTCGCGGATGTGCCGGTGCGTGACCATCGACTCGTGGGCGATCTCCGCGGCTTTGAGGTACCCGATCTTCGGCGCGAGCATGGTAGCGAGGATCGGGTTCATGCCGATGGTGGAGAGGAGCCGGTGCTCGTTTGCCGCGATCCCGTCGATGCAGTGGTCGGTGAAGACCGGGAGGTAATGGGTCAGGAGCGAGATGGAGTCGAGGATGTTGTGGACGATCGCCGGCGTCATCACGTTCAGATCGAACTGGCCTGCCTGGGCGGCGAGCGAGACGACCGTATCGTTCCCGATGATCTGGAAGGCGATCATGTCTGCGCACTCGGCCATGACCGGGTTCACCTTGCCGGGCATGATGGAAGACCCGGGCTGGACGGGCGGGAGGATAATCTCGTCGAGCCCTGCGGTAGGCCCCGAGCTCATGAGCCGGAGGTCGTTTGCGATCCGGATTATCTCGAGGGAGAGCTCGCGGAGCGAACCGGAGAATGCTGCCATCTGCGCCCTGCTCTGGAGCGCCTCGAAGCTGTTCCGGGCCGGGACGAGCCGGAGGCCGGTGAGGATCTTCAGCTCGGCGAGCACCGCGTCCCGGTACCCTTCCGGCGCGTTCGCCCCGGTCCCGGTCGCCGTCCCGCCGATCGCGACCTCGAGGAGGCCCTCCCGGCGCTCCCGGATCCTGCCCGCCGCCCGGATGATGGCGGACGAATACGCGTTGAACTCGTCGCCAAGCGTGACCGGAATTGCGTCCATCAGGTGCGTCCTCCCGGTCTTGGGCAGCCGGGCAAACTCCGTCCCCTTCTTTCGGAAGGTGGCGGCGAGGACTTCGAGGACGGTGTCGAGCCTTTGCGCGTCCCGGATGATCGCAATGTGGGATGCGGTCGGGAACGTATCGTTCGTCGACTGGGAGAGGTTCACGTGGTCGTTCGGGCTCAGGTAGTCGTACTGACCCCGGTCCATCCCGAGGAGTTCGAGCGCCCGGTTCGCGATCACCTCGTTGACGTTCATGTTGAAGGAGGTCCCTGCCCCGGCCTGGAAGATGTCGACCGGGAACTGGTCGGCAAATTTCCCTTCGAGTATCTCCTCGGCCGCCTTCACGATGGCATCGCCCCGCTGCCGGTCGAGGATGCCGAGTTCCATGTTGGCCCGGGCGGCGGCCATCTTGAGGATCGCGTAGGCGCTGATCAGTTCCGGCCGCTCCCGCCTCCCGCTCACCGGGAAATTCTCGACCGCCCGAAGGGTCTGGATCCCATAGTACGCTTCCGAGGGGACTTCGCGGGCGCCCAGCGAGTCGCGCTCCTGCCGGGTCACCAGATCCCCCTCCCCGGTCTTTCGGTATTCTGCTCCTTTTTTTTCATGGTGGTTCACTTCCCTGCCTCTTTCTTCCCGGCCTGCTGCGTTCCGGCCTGTTCCTGCTCTTTTTTCATCTTCGTCAGCTCCATCCTTGCCTTGCCGATCGCCTTGTCGGGTGGGACGTCCTTGGGGCAGACCCTGCGGCAGTTCGTATGGAACCGGCACGCCCACCACCCGTCCGGGCGGTCGCCGGCTGCCAGCCGCCCTGCAGCCTGCGTATCCCCCTCCCGCGGGTCGATCCGGAACCGCCAGAGTTTTGCAAGTGCGGCCGGGCCCAGGTACGCGGGGTCCAGCCCGTTGACGGGACATGCGCCGTAGCAGGCAGCGCAGAGGATGCAGGTCGTGTACCGGTCGAGCTCCCGCACGGCTGCCGGGCTCATGGGCCGCTCCCGGGCCGGGGCCGGGCCCGCGGGCCGGAAGACCGGGTCGATCGCACGGTACCGGGCGAAGAACCGGTCCATGTCCACGATGAGGTCCTTGATGACCGGGAGGTTGGGGAGCGGCTCGACGATGATTTCCGTGGAGGGGTCCCACGGTCCGTCCATCCCCGCGGGAGCGAAGTGCGAGAGAGAGATGTCCAGCTTTCCCCGGGCGAGAGCGTCGACCTGCGTCCTGCACGCGAGCCGCGGGACCCGGTTGATGAGCATCGCGCAGGTCCCGCAGACCGCCCCCCGGCACGAGTACCGGAACGCGAGCGAGTCGTCCATGGTCTCCTGTATCCGGAAGAGGGCTGAGAGGACGGTCTCTCCCGGGACGGGGTCGAGCCTGAACCGGTCGTACCACGGTCGCTCCGTCCCGGGCCGAAAGCGGTAGACGACGAACTGCATCAGTATACACGCTCCTCGGGGGTGAACATGCCCAGGACTACCGGGGAATACGAGACTGCCATCTTTCCGCCGGCCCCAGTGGCGATGGTGTGCTGCAGGAACCCTTCGTCGTCGCGGGCCGGGTAGTCGAGCCGTGTATGGGACCCTCTGCTCTCCCTCCTCGCCAGTGCCCCGAGCGCAACGCTCTCCGCAACCACGAGCATGTACTCCATGCCGAAGTACCGGACGAGCGCGATATTTGCCGCCCGACCTTTATCAGCGATGGAGACCCCGGCCATCCGGTCCCGGAGGGTGCGGATCGCACCGAGCCCTTCCTGCATCGGCTTCTCCTCACGGAAGATCCCGAATTTCGTAAACATCGTCTCCCGCAGGGAATCGATGAGCGGGAAGAGCGGTTCGCCGCCGGTCCGGCCGAGGATCCCTGCAATTTTCCTTTCAGCCGTTGCAACCGCAGACTCGACCGGGGCTGATGCCGGCGAAGCTACCGACGGGACGTCCCGGGCGATGGCATCGGCCACGAGCCGGCCGAAGACAACGGTCTCGAGGAGAGAGTTACCTCCCAGCCGGTTTGCCCCGTGGACGCTCACGCAGGCGCATTCCCCCGCCGCATAGAGGCCGGGGAGCGAGGACAGCCCGTCGATCCCGACGTCGATCCCGCCCATAGAGTAGTGCTGGCCCGGCTGGATCGGGACCGGGTCTTTAACCGGGTCCACTCCCGCAAAATCCATGGCAAGCTGCCGGATCCCCGGCAGGCGCTCATCGATCAATTCTTCACCGAGGTGCCTGAGGTCGAGGTGGACACACCCCCCGGGGAATCCCCGCCCGGCCGCGATCTCCTGCTCGATCGCCCGGGCGACGACGTCGCGGGGCGCGAGGTCGAGGGACTGCGGGGCGTACTTGGCCATGAACCGCTCGCCGCTGCTGTTGAGCAGGATCCCGCCCTCGCCCCGCGCAGCCTCGGAGATGAGGATGCTCGTCCCGAAAAGGGTGGTAGGGTGGAACTGGACGAACTCCATGTCCTTGAGCCGGGCGCCCGCCCGGTACGCGAGCGCCTGCCCGTCGCCCGTGTTGATGAGGGCGTTGGTCGAGCGCGAGAATACCCGGCCAAAACCGCCGGTCGCCATCAGCACTGCTTTTGCGGCAAACCCGTGGACCTTCCCCGTCATGATCGCGAGCGCCGTGCACCCGGTGCACCGTCCCGCATCCGTAACCAGCGACAGGACATAAAACTCCTCGTACACCGGGATCTTCGCCGCCGTCACCTGCTCGTAGAGCGTGTGGAGGACATTGTGCCCCGTGCGGTCTGCGGCGTAACAGGTCCGAGGAAAACCCGCGCCGCCGAACGGGCGCTGGGCGATCTTTCCGTCTTCAAGCCGGGACCAGACCGTCCCCATGTGCTCGAGCTCGATGACGGTCGCCGGCGCCTCCTGGCACATCCGGACCACCGCGTTCTGGTCAGCGAGGAAGTCCGAGCCCTTGACTGTGTCGTACGCGTGACGCTCCCAGCTGTCCGCGGACCCGCCCGGCCCGGCAACGTTCGCGAGCGCCGCGTTCATGCCTCCCTGGGCAGCCACCGAGTGGGATCGGAGCGGATGGACCTTGGAGATGACGGCACACCCGAACCCCGCACGCGAGAGCTGCAGCGCAGCCCGGAGGCCGGTGAGCCCCCCGCCGATGATTATGACATCGTATTCGTGGAGAGTATCATGATCCTGATTTCCGGTTCCCGCCATGGGGAG
>DASPUR010000175.1:0-2155 GCA_035622795.1 Methanoregula sp.
CCGAAAGGACCGCAGATACCGGAGCCGGTCTTGAGATCTTTGCACACGGCGCACTCTGTTATGCATATTCCGGGCAGTGCCTCCTCTCATCCTATATCGGAGGGAGGAGCGGGAACCGCGGGATGTGCGCCCAGCCCTGCCGCAGAGAATATATTCTGGTGACCGGGAAAACAGATGAGTTCGGCCGGCCCGTCCAGGCAGAGCGGCGTTCCCTTTCCTGCCGCTGCCTCCTTTCGCCGCGCGATCTCTGCACGTACGAGCACCTTGCCGAGATTGTCAACTCGCCGGTTGCCTCCATCAAAATCGAGGGACGCATGAAATCGCCCGGGTACGTCGCAACTATCGTCTCGATTTACCGGAGGGCTCTCGATGCGCTCGCGGGAGGTGCCTGGACCCCGGATCCTGACGATCTGCGCGACCTGCTCCTCGCTTTCAACCGGGGATTTACCCCGGGCCGTCTTTTCGGGAGCCGCGGACCGGAACTGATGGGCAGGGATGCGCCCGATAACCGGGGGATCGCGATCGGGACAGTTATCGCTTACGACGCCAGGACCCGCAGAGTTTCCGTGAAGACTACCGGGTCGCTGATCCCGGATACCGGTGACGGCCTCTTCATAACTACTCCCGGGCATGAGGACAGCCAATCGGGTTTCTCCCTGAACAACCCCCCGACTCCTGGGAAAAGGGGGACCGTTACGTTCGCGGTTCCCCGTCCGGTACCCCCCGGTTCGCTTGTCTGCATGACGTCCTCCCGCAAGCTCGATGCACGGGTCCGGCAGATCATCGCCCGCCCGGACCCCTCCCTCCGCCACCCGGTCCCGCTGGATATGTGCGCCACGGTCAGCAGCGACGGCACTATAGCCATTCAGGGAACCATAAGAAACGCACGGGAACGGAACGTTATATTTTGTACTGTCCCGGAACGGCTTCTCGTCCCAGCCCGGTCAAACCCGCTCACTCCGGAGGGACTGGAGCAACGGCTCCGGAAGACCGGGGGAACTCAGTTCATTGTCCGGAATCTTGAACTCCGGTACGAGGGCGGAATGTTTGCTCCGCCGGCTGCGATCAACTCACTCCGGCGGGAGTTTGTTGCACAGGCAGCGGAACAATTAATTTCCTCCTGTATACCGCGCGGCGAGAATGTTGAGGCTGCAGAGAGAGAAAGGATGCTTTCTGCCGGAACGCTCTGCCGGCCCGGGAAAAGGGAGCCCGTGTCTTTGAAGGGATCAGACCTCCGCCTCGCTGTTATCGTCAATTCACCGGACTCTGCCCGTGAAGCCGCCCGAAGCGGCTGCGATATCCTGTGGTACGAGAGCTCTCTTGCCCGGATGCGCGGTGGCGGTGGAATTCCCTGCGAACGGGACCTCGAAGGCGAAATCGATGGTATCCTTGCCCTTTGTGTCCCGGCCGGCATCCGGCTTGAAGTGAAACTTCCCCGCATCACCGGCGATGATGTTCTGGAAGGTCTCGTCTGCTGCCTGCCCGGACTCATCAGCCGTGGTCTTGCCGGCATCATGGTCGATGACCCTGGTTCGGCAAGAGTAATCCGGGAAGAGTTCCCCGGGCTGAGGATTTCAGGTTCGCCAGGGCTCAATGTCTTCAACTGCCAGGCTGCGGGACTTCTTGCGGAGTGGCTTGACGCCCTCGTACTCTCGCCCGAACTTTCCTCGGGAGAGATCCGCACTCTCACCGGTGCAGCACGCGAGTGCGGGGAGGAGACAGATTTTGCCCTCATCGTCCAGGGGTCCGGTGAAGCAATGATCTCTGCCGACGATTTCCTCGGCGATCTCGCCCCGGAGATCGTGCCTGAAAAGACCGGGCCGGAAAAGACCTTTGCCGGGATCGAAGACAGTACCGGCCGTATCTTCCCGGTCCATTCCGGTTCCGGAAACCAGACATACATCCTCAACGCTGTCGAGACCTGTCTTCTCGATCACCTCCCGGTGATCCTTGAGTCGGGCGTAAACATCGTCGCGATAGATGCACGTTTCAGGCCACCCGCGTATGCCGGACGGATTACCCGTATTTACCGGGATGCGATCGGAACTGCCGGTCGGGCAGACGCGGAAACGGGACCCCGCCTCGCGGTTCTGAAGGATGAAGCAAGGGCGATATCGCTTGGCGGGATCACCACCGCCCATTTTCTCCGTGGCCT
>DASPUR010000176.1:0-3198 GCA_035622795.1 Methanoregula sp.
CACCGGAAGATGAACGAGATGTCCTCGGGCGAAGCCCGGAGGTTCCTGATCGGCCGGGCACTTGTCCACGACCCGGCGACCCTTATCCTCGACGAGCCGACAAACAGTCTCGACCTCCACGCCCTCCATGCGTTCCGGACGGTACTGCGGAAGATCGCCTGCGCCGGGACGGGTATCATCCTCGTCACCCACAACCTCCACGATATCATTCCCGAGATCTCAAGGGTCATCCTGATGAAAGAAGGAGAATTCTGGCGCGACGGTCCCAAGGACGATATCCTTACCGGCGGGCAGATCTCAGACCTCTTCGGCCTCCCTGTCACGGTCCGGAAAGAAGGCGGATACTATTACGCAACGGGTTACTAAAACCTGGCCGGATCACGGTGACTGATTGTTTCTGGTTTTTTAGTGAGGGAGCGGAAACGGGTCCTGACAGATGGGTTTACTACCGATCAGCAGGTAACCCTGATCAGCGGTCCGGGGAATATATGACAGACGATATTACCATCCTCAATGCCTACGCGATCATCATCACCACGATCTCAACGATTGTCCTTGCACTCATCACCATCTTCTATGCTATCGAAACCCACAAGATGCGGATCGGTGCCAAAGCCCCGATGCTCTCGATCCAGTGCGACTTTGCCTTCGGCGAGCACGACCTCCCCCGGAAGCTCTATCTCTGCAACTACGGCCCGGTAGCCCAGAACCTCACCCTCAACACCGAAGTGAAAGCTGGTGCCGGGAGTACGGTGCTGAAAAAATATCTCTATTCCATGGCGCAGGGCGAGCGGACCGAGATCGTGGACAATTTCTATGACATCAAGGACCGGAACGGCGAGATCGTGGTCCGGATGAAATATTACGATGCAAACATGAAGGAATACCGTTCGGAGATCATCGTGGACTTCAACCAGATGACAGCCGACCGGATCATCAGCGTTCCGGAACGGGCATCACCGGGATAACGGATTCGGAAACTGTGCACTAACCTCCTCGCCGTCAGCCGGATTCCTGCCATCCGGCTGCTATTGTGCACGCCTGCCCGAAAAGAACGAGAATACCCGGTCAGACCCCGCGTTACCGTGCCCCGGTCGGGAGCCCTTCCTGGGGTACACCGGCAAGCGACCGTATCCACTTCTGGGTCTCTGCAGGTGTCCCGCGGGTGTTCACCACGTATGCCGTGGTGCGCCCGAGCAGTGCAGCCACGTACCGGCGCCGGATCCTCTCCTTGTCCGGGTTGTCCACGAGAAGGTGGGGGTTGAAGTACCGGTTTTTCATAAAATATCCGATGCCCTCCTGCGGGTCGAGAGTCATCACCGTATTTTCCTCGCCGGTATCCCGCCGGAGCACGATGATGGTCCGGAGGGTGGTCATCGGCAGGATCCGCCCTTTCCCTATGACCCACCGTATATCCGCTATCGCCCGGCCCTTGCCGTCAAACCCCCCGTCTTCGACCAGTCCTCCGAACTCCTTCCAGATCTTCCCCACATCTTCCCCGATATAAAAGTTCTTCTCGGAGCCGTAGGCAAGGATATCGGAACCATATACGCGGGAGAAGAACCAGTCATCGGAGACCACGCGGGTCCGGGTGCTGGTGAGGAGGCCGTACGTGTGGGTCGTCTTCCCGGCACCGGAGAGGCCGACAAGGCAGACACCCTGCCCGCCGATATCGAGACAGGAGCCGTGCATAGAGAAGATATCGTGCTCGTCCTCGAGGATGTCACCGGCAAGGCTGAGCGCGATCGACTTGATCCACCCGTAATAGGAGAAATTTATCAGGAATGCGGTCTTCGAGCAGGGGTCGTACCTGACCGTATCGGGCCCGCAGGAGTCATCGGCAAAGACGTAGAGCCTGCCGTGTGACCGGACGTTCTGCGACATCGAGTAGAAGTTGGCCTCCCACGTATCCTTGAGGGCATGGTCTTCGCAGAGGAGCTTGATGCAGCAGCCGTATATCTCGGCCTTGATCTCGTACCGGACCCTCGGGAGGAATTTTCCGGCAAGCTCTTCCTTCTCTCTGGCCGAAATGAGGGAAACGGAGTACACGTCAGGACACGACCGGTATCTTTCTACCGGGTTTTGCCGGGGCATGCTTAATACTTGCCCGGCTCCCGGAAGACCCGGTGAGACTGGCCGGGTAACCCGTGGTTTTACACTCCGGTGAAAATTCTGTCATACGATGCGGTTTATGGGATTGGGCGGGCAGCCGTTCTCGCGCCTGCAACGCACCGTGGTTTTTTTACCTGAGCCGCACCACTAGCTTTCATGACAGCTGCACCCGCCCGGCGGGTGCGGCAGAACAGGGCCGTTACATGCCGGAAAGGCCAACCATCTCCGTCTCGACCGACCCGGAATTCCTGGGCGAACTTTCCGAGTACCTCGAGGTCCTCTCGAACCCGGTCCGTCTCCGGATCCTCAAACTCATCGAACGCGAGCCCATGGAGATCAGCGAGATCGCTGAAAAAATCGGTTCCAGCTACCAGACCACGAAAAAACATCTCGACCGCCTTGTCAGCAGCAGTCTCGTCCGGAGAGGGGCCGGGTTCAGCCGTGAGACGGAGCGGGGAATCGCCCCGGTCTGGAAATACTCGCTTACCGAAGGCAGCCTCGAGACGCTCGTGACCACCATCAATATCTTCGGGAGCGTGGCAGTCCCTCCCGGGTACGGCGATATCCGGAAACGCATCGGTGAACTGCGGTCGGGTATGTCGCGCGACGACGGAAGTCCGGGTGTGCCCGGGCCGGTCCTCTTCCTCATCAGCGGACCTGCGGACGGGCAGGTTTTTTCCCTTAAGGGGGACCGTATTGCCATCGGGAGAGAAGACCCGGGAATGGCCGGTCCGGGAGCGGCAGGCGCAATCTCCCTGCCCGACCAGTACCGTGCCGTGACCCGGGTTACAAAACCCCACGCGTATATCATCCATGAACGGGGTACATGGCAGCTCGAAGACAATGGAAGCAAAGGAGGGACCTACCTCAATTCCCGGAGGCTCGATCCCCTCAAAAAGACGCCCCTCTCGGAGGGCGATGTCATCGATCTCTCGACAGGTGCCAATGCAGCGCGATTCCTCTTCATCGTCCCGGAATAACCTCCGTTCCGGCACCGGGGCGCCAACCGCCCGGTCCCGGATGGCGGTAGTGCAGGCCGCGACCGGGATCGGCATCCTCCTTTTCGTGTTTCTGGCCACCATCCCG
>DASPUR010000177.1:0-4893 GCA_035622795.1 Methanoregula sp.
GGTCAGGTGAGATCTCCCGGTGATGCCTGACCGCCCGGAGGAGAACAGCGTGAACAAAAAACCATTCATCATCGCTCTTTCGGGGAAGGGCGGCACCGGTAAGACGACGATTAGTTCCCTCCTCATCCGTTCGCTGATCGGCCTTGGCGAACGGCCGGTCCTGGCTGTGGATGCGGATCCCAACGCGAACCTCCACGAGGCCCTTGGCGTCACGGTGAAGGAGGAGCTCGGCAGCATGCGGGAGGAAGCCTTCTCCCGCAAGATACCTCCCGGGATGAACCGGCACGAGTACGTGAAGCTCCGGTTCAGGCAGGTGGTCGTGGAAGCCGAGGGTTTTGACCTGGTCGCGATGGGCCGGCCGGAAGGGACCGGGTGTTACTGCTTTGCCAACGATCTCCTCTCCGAGTGCATGCAGCAGCTCGAACGGGAATACCGGTTCATCGTCATCGACTCCGAAGCGGGCATGGAGCATATCAGCCGCGGCACCATCGGCAGGCCGGACATGCTCCTGATCGTCAGCGACCCGGGAGCCCGGGGGCTCCGGACGGTCGCGCGGATCCGGGAGATCGCCACCCGGCTCGGGCTGGAACCGGAACGGATATTCGTCATCGTCAACCGGTTTAAATCGGGAACGGCACCGGTCGATTACGGCGGGGGAGGCCCGCTTGCGGTCATTCCCGAGGATCCGCTCGTGGAGGCTGCGGACCTTGCCGCCACACCGGTCTCGGGGATTTCGGAGAACAGCCCGGCCCGGCGGGCAGTACAAGCGCTTGCGGAGACGATCAGGAATATCGCTGCAGCACAGGCAGGGCAGAAAACGGGTCCCTGAAAAAGAAGTTACAGGAAGATCGCGACCGCGATGGTCGTCGTCCACAGGCCGTTTTTATCGCCCTCGGCGGACTGGCAGACGTGCTTTGTCTTGATGATCCTCCCGCTGGCCTTGTAGATCTGTTCGCGCTCCTGCCATGCAAGGCTCACATCGAATTCAATACCGAGCGTTGTCGCAAGCATCGTCGCGGCGAGGTCCTCGGCGTATTCCCCGGTCTTCTTCTCGGTCTCGCCGTACGCGTGGTGCTCCGAGAGGTACCCGTACTCCTCGGAATCGCTGGGCAGGGCGAGACCGATCGCGGACGAGACGAGGCGGTTGGGCTCATTGGTCTCGTTACGGGCCATGACACAGTAGGTGATGCCACCGGGCATAAGGCGCGTGAGCCCCTCGGACTTGGGGATCTGGCGGCAGTTGGGCGGGAAGATACTGGAGACGTACACAAGATTGCATTTTTCTATGCCGGCCTTCCGGAGCGCAAGTTCGAAGGAGGCAAGACGGTCTTTATGCACACCGACCCCTTTGGTGAAAAAGACCTTGGTTGGAACGAACATATCTTTAAACATCTATCGTTCTCTTTTTTTTAGGTTGTGGTCAGAACAAAGAAAAAACGCATGAGAAATCAGCGGGGAAATGCAGTTTAACCGTGAAAACAACCGCACACGGTTACGCAGGCAGATTTTTTTGTTAAAATTACTGCAGGCCGGCCAGTATCTGCGGCAGCTCGTCGAAGCAGTCGATGATAAAATCGGACTGCACATCCGACCGGTCATCGGAGAACCGGTCGCCGTACCGGGCGTACACGGTCCTCATGCCGAGCTCGTGGCCGGGTTCGATATCCCTCCGCGGGCTGTCGCCAATCAGGACCGATTCCTGCGCCGATGCCTTCAGCATACCGAGTGCGAGCAGGAACGGCTCATGGTCAGGTTTTTTCCTGCCGGACATATCATAGGAGACCAGTCCGTGGAAAAAAGGAAGGAGGCCGATCTTCTCCAGCCTGAGAGTTGCGTCTTTCGAATGGGCATCGGTGACGATACCCATGCGGTACCCCGACACCGAGAGGACAGCGAGTGTCTCACGCACCCCTTTGTAGGGAGTGATGTTCTCCATCTTCACCCGTTCGTACATCCTACAGGCGTTCCGGTATACCCCGTCCGGCTCAAGGTCCCGGTCGTTCAGGTAATCGAGAATATTCTCGTGCGATTCGAACCCCCGTTCGGGCCGGAGGAAGTACCCGAACAGTTCATCCCCGTCATCAAAGCCGAGGAAACGCGCGACTTCGCGGCACGATGCGATCTGGGCACCGACGAGATCGAAGAGGGTATTGTCCATATCGAAGAGAAGTGTAGCCACCTTCGGTCTGTTGCCGTTCATTCGTGCCGGAGTATTTTGTCTTTTGCCTGCTATGAGGATATGGGTACGGGTAACCAGTGCGCATGATACCGTTGTGGATGACCAGCACGGTCCCGGGATCAGGATTTAACAGCCCGGAGATCGTATACAAAGATGTTTTTCCGGGACCGAACGCATGGACGTAACATACCTCATCGAGATCCGGCTTGGGCGGACAAAGTGGCGTGTGAAAACCCTCATCGCCGGCATCGCTGCCAGGTACGATCTTGCGGATTTTATGGAACGTCACCCGCATGTCACCCTGTACGGGCCCCTCACGCTCTGTTCCGGTTCCGAAGAAGATCGCCTCCTCCGGGAGATCGGCCGGGTAGCGTCCCGCTACGGTCCGGTCCCGTTCCTTATTGGTCACTGGGAGAAGCGGGAAGGCATGCACGGAAGCGTGATCGCGTTCTCGGTCGTCCCTTCGGAGGCCCTGAGGGGGCTTATAAGGGATATCGCGGGTGCGGTTTCACCGTTCGTCATGAGCCAGAATGCATGGGACGCGGTCCATGATCACAAGTGGTATCATGTGACGGTGGCAAACCGCCTTGATCCGGGTGAAGCGACCGATGTTTATAGCGCGCTGACTACCGATATCCGTGATATTGCGGACCCGGTATTTACCGGTACCGGCACGGGTCCGGCAGAAGGAGAGGATCAGCCCTGCACCGGGTGGGAACAAAAAATTTCCCCCCTGCTCATCGATGAGACCGGGCTGAGAATTACGGTGATGAAAGGCGAGGATATCCTCGCTGAATATGATCTCCTTGAAAAACGATGGATCCGCGGCGAAGAGATTCACAGCCCCTCTTCATGGCAGGAGAGCCTCTCCCTGTTCCGGAAGTCCGCCGGGTTCGAGCTCACGTCCGGCCGTTCCGGCAGCCTGCCCGGACCCTATCTCATCGCCGACCTTCACCTGGGGCACGCAAATATCATCCGGTACTGCTCGCGGCCGTTTCCGGCCGGGTCGTCCGGGGAAATGGACCAGGTACTCATCGCAAACTGGAACGGTGTCGTCCCTCGGGATGCGAGCGTATATTTTCTGGGGGACCTGTGTTATGGCCCCGACAAACGGCCATGCGGGGAGTACCTGGCAGATCTCAACGGATGCATCACCCTGATACGGGGCAACCATGACGGGGATCTGCCGGGAAGTATCCCATCGGCGGAGCTTGAACAGGAAGGGATACGCTTCTTCGTCACCCACGATCCTGCCGACGCGCCCCGTGGTTTTTCGGGCTGGGTCGTCCACGGGCACCACCACAACAACGATCTTGCCCGGTACCCGTTCATCAGTTTTGAGCAGCGCACCATCAACGTGAGTGCAGAAGTGACCGGGTACGTTCCCGTGACCCTTGCGGAATTGTGCTCGCGGATCCGGACGGGTGCGGGGCCAGAGACCCCTCCGGTACTTCTCCGGTATCCCTGCGTCTAAAGGCGGGGCTCATCTCTTCTCAGGCTACCTGACGGTTGCCGGCAAGTATTTACCTCACGCCTGCCCATGTGCGGATCGGATACCAGCGGGGCGGCCCTGAGGGCAGCTCTCGCCTGGTCAGCGCCACGGTCGGCAGGTGAAGGGAATGTTCTTTCAAAGGATCGTCTCCGAAGGTCTCGCCCACAACTCCTACCTTATAGGCTCCGCGGGGAAGGCTGCGGTCATCGACCCGCGCCGGGATTTCCGGATATATCCCGAGTGCGCAGACACAAACGATCTCCGGATAACCCACATATTCGAGACCCACCGGAACGAGGATTATGCGATCGGATCTGCAGGTCTGGCCCAGTCCTGCAATGCCGGTATTTTTCATGGCGAAAGCCAGGTCTTTTCCTACGGGACGGGAGTAAAAGATGGCGACAGGTTCACCATCGGCCTGCTCGATCTGGAGATACGACAGACTCCCGGTCACACCGAGGAGAGCATATCGGTCGTGGTGAGGGACCGCGAGGTCTCCGAAAAGCCGTACCTCGTCTTCTGCGGCGACACCCTCTTTGCCGGGGATATCGCGAGGACGGATTTCTACGGTGATGCGAGGAAAGCAGAAATGGCCGGGAAGATCTACGACAGCATCACCGGCACTCTCCTCGCTCTCGGCGACGGCCTCATCATCTGTCCTGCGCACGGTGCCGGATCGGTCTGCGGGGAGGCCATCGCCAGTCACCCCTTCACGACCGCCGGATACGAGAAAACGACCAATCCCCTCCTCCTCATGGGCCGGGACGCCTTCATCTCCCGCCGGTCTCCGACTCTCCGTATTTCCCGCCGTACTTCCATACGATGGAAGCGATGAATTCCCGCGGGGCTCCTTCACCCTACCGGCTCCCGCAGGCAGGCCCGTTGTCGGTTCCGGATATCGGAAGACTCCGGAAGACCGGCTGCCAGGTAATCGACATCCGATCCCCCGCAGCCTTTGCGGGAGGGCATATTCCGGGGAGCCTCTCGATCTGGAGGGACGGCCTTGCCTCGTTCATGGGATGGTTCCTCAATTACGAGGACCCGGTGGTCATTGTCGATGACTTCAACCTTGATATGGCCGATGTCTGCGTCCGGTTCATCCGGCTCGGGTACGACAACCTGGCGGGCTGGCTCGCCGGAGGTTTTATCTCCTGGGTGAAGGCAGCGCAGGATATCGCCTCGTTTTCCACGTGCTCGCCGGCTGACCTCCATGCACGGATGG
>DASPUR010000178.1:0-5836 GCA_035622795.1 Methanoregula sp.
TCTTGACCTTGCCGGCACGTGCCTCGGAATGCAGAAGAAAGACCGGATCATATCGGGCGCGACCATCAGGTCCGGCGATAAGATTGTCGGCATCCCGTCGACCGGCATCCACAGCAACGGCCTCTCCCTCGCCCGTGCCGTCGTTGAAAAATACGCGGATTATGATGAGAAGCTGGATGGCGGCAAGACGCTTGGCGAAGAGCTCCTCACCCCGACGCGGATTTATTCGGAGGTGCTGAAGGTCACGGCGAAGTGCACGGTCAATGGCATGTGCCATGTGACCGGCGGCGGCCTTCTCAACTTCACCCGGTTAAGTAAGTGCGGCTTCCGGTTCGACTCCCCTCTCACGCCTCTTCCGATATTCCGGTGGATCCAGGAGACCGGCGCCATCTCGGACGAAGAGATGTATCGCACCTTCAACATGGGGATGGGCTTTGCCTACGTGGTGCCGGAGAAGAGCGTGGCCTGTATCCGGAAGATGGTGAAGGGGGCACAGGTGGTCGGGGAAGTCGTGAAGGAGCCGGGGGCGTTCCTGGGTGAGCTGGAGATCACCTGAGCCGGGGTCTTTTCAACACACGATACTTCTGAATCTACATCCGATATTCTCGTCGGGGAAGAGATTAACACTTTTTTTAAATTCTTTCTCTGCCCAGGCCGCATTATTGATCTCCTCTTCGGTTACCTTAAGATTGGTCATTGTAAGATAGGATACGTGCTATTCTTCTTCCGGCTCGTACTCTTCATTCACGACCCGGTCGGATTCGATCCCGCTGTTCCCGCAGGGGTCCTCCAGGATCAGCGTAACCGGCAGCAGCCCGGCCTTCACCCTCGCGATATCCGCAAGCAGCCGGGCTGCGTTCTCCTTCTCCTCATCGTTGCCCCACGAAAGGGCCCCTTTCACGACCTGCTCGATCCGGTCGAGCACCCCTTCGAAGTTCGAGATGAAGCCCTGGCACTGCGGGCCGGGGTCGATCCGGACGCCGAGCTCGGGTATCTCGATACTGGCACTCATGCTCCTGACAACCCGGACCGCGAGGTCATCTGGAGAGCAGATCACAAGGGTGTGCCGTGATGGCTCACTGTGCTTCAGGAGTTGCGTATCTGAAAACTTGTATCCGCAATGCGGGCAGATTGCGGAGATGATGAGAATATCAGAAAAATAGGGGATATTTTCCGTCTGGTAAATATATTCTATTTCAGTATTGCAGCTCGGACACGGGCCCGGGACGACTGTCCGCACTTATTATCCACCGATCTTGTCGCGGGAGATCTTCACCGACATCGGGGTGAGGACAACGTAGCGCTGGTCGCCAAGGCCGATAATATCGCCGTTGACATCCTTTGCCACTTCCTTGAGGTCTTTTAAGACCCTCTCGTAGGAGATCTTGTCCATCTTCAGGCGTGAAATGTCGACTATGACGATATTACCCGAGTAGACTTCATCTTTTACCCGGGGAGTGTCCTTGAGATCGGAGATTGTCGCGATCTTTACGAGAAGTGCAGGGGAACCGGCGCTGTGCTCTTCATACGAGGCAAGGTCGAGTTCCATGTAATCGTCGTCCGAGGTTGCGGAACTCTTGCCAAGAAGCGTGTCTATGATCTTAACCATAAAAAAACTGTATGACGAAACTTATTTAATGGTATCTATTGGGATGCGCCGATTTCGCATAACGCACCATAAAAAATGGGAAATTGGCGGGTTCTTCGCATATACAGGGTGGCAGGTCCACCTTTCACGGCCAGCTTCAGATCTCTATGTTCCAGATCTCGTCCCCGACGTGATGGAAGCTCCGGACCATCTTCCCTGAGCTTGCGGCCATAATGGCTGGTCCGTCGAACAGCGCGATCCCGATCCCGAGGGGCTTCCCGTGTCGCTCCTCAACAATCTGGACCGGGGCGCCAGTCTTCACATCGGGAGTGACCGAGACGATCCCGGGCCGCATAACATCAGCCCCGTTGACGACGTACGCAACTGCCCCGCTGTCCACGACGACTCTTCTTTCGGGAAATGGGTTCTGCACTGCTCCTTTGAGCGTGGGGAAGACCCAGCTGCCCGTATCCATGAGGAGCGGTTTTTTATTGACAAGAAAGAGTGAGACATCGGCATTCGTCTCGATGACTTCAATCATATCGGTACTGAAAAGCCCGGCAGATGGCCCGATCTGCTCCCTGAGTTTTGCAATGAGCTCCTGTGCCTGGCTCTTCCGGATCGAATGGCGTTTCCTGATGACAATTTTCTTCATCGTTCTGTCCTTACATTCACCGCCCATCTAAAAAAAACATGTGGCGCATTCCCCCTGCGGGATGGAGAAAAGTTCTTGGCGGATCGGGAACTACGGTATGTTTAAGTAAACTGCTCGCACACATGTAGTACTCCAGAGCGATGGGACAACAGGGTAATATTATGACCAAACGGCCGTTGGATATTTTGGATCTGGTGCTGAACCGGCAACCCGTGATCGTCTCCCTCAAGGGAGGGAGAGAGATCCGGGGAATTCTTCAGGGATACGATGTCCACATGAATCTCGTCCTCGATAAGGCCGAAGATGTGGAGAACGGCAAAGTCCAGAAAGTGGGCACGCTCATCGTCCGAGGCGACAACGTGATCTATATCTCCCCGTCACTGGAACAATAAGGTGAAGTAACATGTCAAAAGGCACCCCCTCTATGGGCAAGATGAACAAGTTCACCCACATAGCCTGCCGGCGCTGTGGGAAGATCTCGTTCCACGCCCAGAAAAAAGTCTGCTCCGCCTGCGGCTTTGGCAGGAGCACCAAGATGACCAGCCACAAGTGGAACACCAAGCGGCCGAAGACCCCAACGCATTAGAGTCCCACCATGTGCGGTATCGTTGGCATCCTGGATGCTGGCGGTGCGTCCATCCAGCTCTATTATGCCCTGTACGCCCTCCAGCACCGTGGGCAGGAGAGCGCCGGGATCTCAACTTTTGACGGAACGAACCTCCATAAGTTCAAGGGGGCGGGGCTCGTTGCCGATGTCTTTTCTCCCTCTGTTTTGTCCGACCTGAAAGGGAGCGCCGGTATTGGCCATGTCCGGTACCCGACCACCGGGGCGAACCTTCCCGAGAACGTCCAGCCCCTCAACTTCCAGTTCCAGGAGCACTCCATCTCGGTAGCCCATAACGGCAACCTCGTTAACACGGCAGAGCTCCGGACCGCGTACGAGGCCGCCGGCCAGATCTTCACAACAACCACGGACACGGAAATCATTGCAAAGATCCTGATGGACGAGATCAGCAGGACCGGCAACGTCGAGGATGCCGTCAAGACCTGCATGCAGAAGATCCGGGGCTCGTACTCCGTCGTGATGATGATCGACGGTATCCTGTACGCTTTCCGCGATCCGCTCGGGATCAAGCCGTTCTGCATCGGGAAGACGACTGACGGATATATGGTGGCTTCGGAGAGCGTCGCGATGGACGCCCTGAGCGCGAAGTTCCTCCGGGACGTCCATCCCGGTGAGCTGGTTCGTATCGATGCCAGCGGTATCCGGTGCACCCGTATCGCGGTGCCGGGGAAACGGGCTCACTGCATTTTCGAGTACATTTACTTTGCCCGGGCGGACTCCATCCTCGACGGCGTCCTCGTGTACGATGTCCGCCGGAAGATCGGGGCCGACCTCCACGAGGAGGACCCGGTCCGGGCCGACTCCGTCTGTTCCGTCCCTGACTCCGGGACGGCGTATGCAATCGGCTATGCCGAGCGGTCGAAGATCCCCTTCGTCGAGTCCCTGATGAAGAACCGGTACAGTGGCCGGACCTTCATCATGCCCGGCCAGCAGGAGCGGGAGAAGGCGGTCCGGCTCAAGCTCAACCCCATCCCCGCCCACCTGAAGGGGAAGTCGGTGGTGCTCATCGACGACAGCATCGTCCGGGGGACGACTTCGCGCCGGATCATCGAGATGATGCGGGATGCCGGCGCCCGCGAGATCCATATGCGCATCGGGTCACCCGCGATCAAGGCGCCCTGCTACCTCGGCGTGGACATGCCGACCCGTGAAGAGTTGATAGCGAGCAGCCGGGAGGAGGACGAGGTCAGGCACAAGATCACAGCCACCACCCTCCACCATATTTCCCTCAATGCCCTCATCGAGGCGATCGGCAAGGACCGGGAGGACCTCTGCACCGGGTGCCTTACCGGTTGTTATCCGCTCGCCATCGATGGCGAGCAGGCCAAGATGCGCCACGTCGAGTTCGTCGACGCGACGTACCAGGCAAAGCTTGGCGTGTTCGAGGCCGAGGGATAACCGATCCCTGTTTTCCCAACGTATAAATGGACAGAGCTGATACTAGCTGTTGTCTGAAGGATAGCCGCCGGAGTGTCGCCATGCCTCACGTCCCCCGCATACTGATTGTTGACGATGACCCCATTATTGCACATCTCGTCACCACGATGCTCCAGACAAAAGGGTACGGGATTGCCGGGATTGTGGAGACCGGCGAGGAGGCCGTGATAAAGGCGGCGGAACTCGCTCCCGACCTCGTCATCATGGATGTCGGCCTCGCCGGATCGCTGGACGGGATGGACGCGGCCACCTATATCTTCCAGCTCTTCCACCACCCCATCCTGTTCATAACGGGTATAACGGAAGAGGAGAAGCTTGACCGTCTCAAGTACTCGCGGCCGTACGGGATCGTATTCAAGCCTTTTACCATGATCGAGATCACGACGATGGTCGACCTTGCCATCTATAACCATGCAAACCGGCCGGCCGCGGGGGAGGAATGCTACCCGGCAGGCGACCCGAAGGTCATGATGGAGATGCTCGAAGCAGTCTACCTTACTGACCGGCGTGGCAGGATCATCTTCTTCAATACGTACGCCGCATGGTTTGCCGATATCCCCGCGAGGCAGATCATGATGAAACACTGGCGGGACGTCCTGATGTTCGTGGACGACCAGACCGGTGAAGAAGTGAAGGATCCCGTCGCGGAAGCGGTCCGGAACATGACGGGGACGATCCTCGAGTCCCGCACATCGGTCGTGACCACAACATCGAAGAGCCGGAAGGCACGGGTCGTCGTCCGGCCGGTCAAGGACGACCACGGCCGCTTCCTCGCCGTCATGATATCGATAAAAGAGAAGACGGCTTAGCATCCGATACGGCCGGGATACTGAGGAGTATACTAAATGGAGCACATCAGGAGCGCATTCGATGAGATCGCGGCGGAATACGATGCCCAGCGGCAGTACGTGATCCCGCAGATGGACGAATTCTACGGTGCCGCGGTCTGGGCGGCAGAACCGGGGAAGACGGACCCGGATATTCTTGATATTGGTGCAGGGACCGGGCTCCTCTCCGCACTCATGCTGGGGAAGTTCCCTGCCGCCCGTCTCACCCTCCTCGACATATCGGAGAACATGCTCGCTGTGGCAAAGGATCGGTTTCAGGCTAGGAACGACGTTCGGTACCTGGTGGGGGATTACAGCCGGCTGAACCTCGGAGGACCGTACGACATCGTCTGCTCTGCGCTCTCCATCCACCACCTCGCCGCGGAAGACAAGCGCCTCCTCTTCCGCCGGATCTTTTCATCCCTGAGACCAGGAGGCATCTTTGTGAATGCCGACCAGGCAGATGGCGAAACCCCGTACTTCCGGGACCGTTACCTGGAGTACTGGAACGCATTTCTCGCGGGAGGGCCGCTGAATGAGTCCGAGTGTGCCGAGGTCCTGAAACGGAGGAACTCGCTCGACCGGAACGAGAAACTCTCCCTCCAGCTCTCATGGCTGCAGGAGGCCGGATTTTCGGACGTGGATGTCGTGTATAAGAACCGCACTTTTATCGTGACGGTCGCAAAAAAAGAGTAGCTCCTTCT
>DASPUR010000179.1:0-5684 GCA_035622795.1 Methanoregula sp.
TCCGGTTCTGGCCGGACTGGTTCGACATCCCGCCGTACCAGATGATGCACGATATCGACGGCCGCCGGGTCTACCCGCGTGCAACGGGCGTCCACACCGTGCAGATCATGACCGCGGCCCGGAAGCGGGCGCAGATCGGCAGGGTCCGGGACTTCAGCCCGGAGAATGGCGGGTACACGAGCCCCGTGTTCGAGTTCATGATCGCGGGCGGGGCCGACGATGGCGAATGAGGACGAGGGCGGGCCTTGAGGGCAGGAGGTAAATAATGTTTGAGAACCAGCTGCAGACCCGGGCCGCAATCTGCGGTACCGGTATCCTGCTCGCCATCATTTTTCTCCTCGCCGGGTTTCCGGTGATCCTGCTCGTTGTCCCGGTCGCGGTGCTGTTTCTTGGCCTGACGGTTCAGCAGAACCCGAAGGTGGAGAAGAATCCCGAGGGATTCTTCGACTGCATCATCGCCGACCCGGAAGAGACGCACGCGGTCTGGTACGGGATGCTGAACACGATCGGCATGTTCGACTTTTCCGCACTCAACGAACTGGAGAAGGCGAACTACGCCGAAAAGAAGCATTACTTCTGGTTCGGGGAAGTCATGATGGCAATAATCCTGGCGGGAATCGTCGCGGTCCCGCTCGGGATGTACCTCGCGGAGAAGGCCGAGCCCACGCTTGCGTTCACCGGTGCTGCACTGCTCTTCCTGGCGCTGTTTATCTTCCTGCCGAAGATCGTCCAGAAGGGAATGGGGGAAAATGTCGATGCGATCATCGAGGCCTTCGGGAAGAATGAGCACGTGAAAAAGATATTCTGGAGCGTGTTCGTTGTCCTGGCCGGGCTGGTCCTGGCCCGGGTGCTCGACCCGTCAACGGCTCAACAGGTGATCGCGATCATTACCGGGACGTGAGGAGAACTATCCCTCACGTTCAATCAATTTTTCTGACAAACCCCTCGTCATTCACGTGTCGTTATGCCACCGCGGTGTCCCCGGGGTCCGGAGTGATCCTCTTGCCCGGCATCACGTGGACATCCGACTGCAGGATCATCGTTGCCACACACGCAGCAACGCCGAGGAACCCGAGCAGGATCCGGATATCCGGGGTTTGCGCAACAACGCAGAGAATTGCAACGGCACCAAGCACAAGGCAGTGTGTTACGTGAAAGCGACCGATGCGGGGGTCCGCCGTGTCACAGGGACGGATCGATCCGCGGATCACTTGCTCCGAATAGGGAAAGAAGACCGTAATTCCTTTCCTGGTACAAAGATCTTCGAGAAGATGAAGGAGGTATCCGAGAACGGTCCCGGCCAGGAAAACCATTGCAAAAGAACCCGCGATGCTCTTTTCGGCCAGGAGAGCGGGAGGAAGAATAACCGCGGTGATGACCAGGGAGTATACCAGGAATCCCGGGACCGAATGGGTCAGGCGTTTATCGTTGGGTTCACAAACGCTTCCCCGGAAAAGCCGGTACATGCCGCTCAGGACCGGCACGCAGATCTGTCTGCCGGTCTCTGCAATACACCAGCCTATAGTCAGAAAGCCGTTCTTTTTCGGCCGTTTCATGTGGATATCCGGGAGGATTACCCCGACGAGGGTCCCGCTGGCCAGTACAAGAGCAAAAAAAGGGTCGAACCCTCCCGCTGCGCAGGCGAGCGTGAGGCTGCAGAGCAGGGCAAGGGCGACGTGGTGCCGGGTAATCATTCGCGGGTCGGCCGGACTATCCAGTATATTTCTCAGGCAGGAACCGCAGCCTCGAAGGAAAATTTTTTCGCGTTCTTCTTCTTCGTGAGCCAGACGAGTTTTCCATCGGAAACTGCGAACGCGTTCATGCGCAGGACCCGGATGTGGGGAGGGACATAGGAAATGTCAGCTGCCTGGGGAGCAAGTACATACTTCCTGGCCTTGGAGTTGCCGTTTGACAGGGTATCGAGCGCGCTGAACGTCTCGTCTGCGGGCATCTCTTCAAAAGACACTCCCACGAGGGCGATTTCGTCCCCGTTCCATTTATAGCGGGAGATCCTGTACATCAGGCCGCCAGCCTTTGATCCATTCTGTGATGAGATTTTCCAGCCCTCCTGCGCGGGGAAAAACTGCCGGAGGTCGCGCTCAACGAATAGTTCCATGGTATCTTTTGGTGAACCCATAGGTGATCAAACCTATTTTGAAATCCTCAAATCTTATAGGTTTTGGTAATTCGATTGATTATTTTTATAAGTTAAGTATTGTACATTATCTAGCCGCTAACCATCCGTGATTTCATCCGATCATAAGGGACGGTGATTGTTCGGGATCTACCCACTAATCCCATAATTTTTAATAAATGTGACAGATTTACCCATTTAATAAACATAAAATGATTTACAAATGACAATTGTTAAATAGAGTATTTTACTATTACTACGCTGGCATAGCGGGGCCGGTGCTTCACCGGCCCGCTAGAGCGAATCTTATTATGATCACGATTAGGGGAGACCAGAATGATCAGAAATAAAAACCAGAATACAGAGGACGCCGTTTCGCCCGTTGTTGGCGTGATGCTGATGCTCGTAGTCACCATCATTATCGCAGCGGTGGTCAGCGGGTTTGCAGGCGGTCTTATGGGAGGGGGGAGTAACCAGAAAACTCCGACCCTCGCCCTGGATGTGAAGATTGCGAATACGGGAAATGCCGCGAGCAGCGGATTTTCCGCAACGGTCCTGAGTATAAGCGATCCGACACCCTCGAAGAGTCTGCTGCTGACGACCCAATGGGTGACCACCATGAAGACCCAGGCATGGTCGACGGGAGCAACGACTTCTACTGCTGTCGGAAAAGCATTTGCCAGCGGGGGGAACTCAACCATCAACTACGCACCCTACGGATTCGGTCCCGGGGTTTCCGGTCTCGCAAACCTGAATTCACCCTATAACCAGAACCAGACATTCGGGAACTTCACGCTGATGCAGGGGACCGGGCTGGTGGCTGAACCGGCGACAACGTACTCCGGGTATCTTACCAGTGGTGGAGCGGGCAGTGCGATGCAACAGATCCTCGGCAGCGGCTGGGAGCAGTTAAGTCCGGGAGATACGGTCACGGTCCGTGTCATTTACACGCCGACGGGCAAGGCTGTCTTCCAGAAGGATGTGGCAGTTACGGGGGCTTAAACCATGAAGAACATCAACGAAAACGGAGTTTCGCCGGTAGTAGGCGTGATGCTGATGCTCGTAGTCGTGATCATCATCGCCGCGATCGTATCAGCGTTTGCCGGTGGTGCAGTGAGCGGGGTGAATAAAGTCCCGCAGGCAACGATCACCGGGACATTCAGCATCAGTAACGGCCTGGAGATCGATCATTCCGGTGGGGACAGCCTGGCAACTTCGGATACGATCTTCACCATCGCCGACGGTCCGACATTCGGGCCGAACCTTGCCCAGAAGACGGCCCAGGTCCTGAACAAGACCCTGATAACCGACATGAATAACAATCCCCTGGATCCCGGCAACGGGGCTGTCTCGAATGTGACGGTGTTTGCTCCGGGATCTGCCCTGTTTATCAACGGTTCGGCGGCAACCTGCCAGAATCTCCAGCCGTCGGTATACAGTTCGAACCCCGGTTATTGCATCAGCAATTCCACGAATATCGGGAAGATCTTCACCCTCACGGTAAGCGACAGCCACGGAAGCCTGATCTCCAGGGCGGATGTGACTGTCAAACCATAACGGCAGGTATCGTTCTTACAAAAATTCAGTCGGTTAAAGGAGAGACAGCATGAAACAACTGAATGATAAGGCGGTATCCCCGGTGGTGGGCGTGATGCTGATGCTGGTCGTGGTGATCATCATCGCAGCGGTTGTCAGCGGGTTTGCCGGCAGCCTGATGGGCGGGACCAAGTCCGCCCCCCAGCTTGCCATGGATGTCCACATCGCAAACAACGGCGTGTACTCAACGAGTTACTTCAAGGCAGCAGTCACCTCGGTCAGCGCACCGATCAATACCCATGACCTGCAGATCGTGACCTCGTGGAGCAGCCAGCCGATGGTCAACGGGGCGGTTATCAAAGGAGGCGGGAATGCAACTCCCGGCGTCACCAATTTCAATGTCGCCTACGATGCGGAGAGCAGCCAGTCCTCCGGGTCCCCCCCGGTATGGAGGATGATCTCCCCCCAGGGGGATGGTCCCGGTGTCGGGCAGAACGGAACGGAAACCTCGTATGGCCGGCCCTACGAGGGAACGGGGGCGACGGATATGACCTCTATCGGGCAGAACGGGATAACCAACTACACCTGGTTTGGTAATTACAATATCGAGGCGGGAACTGTTCTGTTCGCCCAGCCGTTCGGCGCAAAGTACGATGGTACGAACTTTTCTGTCGGGTACGGGACGGCGGCGAAATGGGCATACAACTATGGGACGGATTCAAGCGGGGCAACCTTTTCCCCGTATCCGCAAAGTGTGGACGAGATGCAGGCAATCCTCGGACAAAACTGGTATACCCTGCGGCCCGGTGACACCGTCAACGTGAAAGTCATCCACATACCTTCGGGCAAGGTAATCTGGCAGGCAAGTGTTCCCGTGGAGGGATCGGTAATATGAGAAATACAGCAAAAAGGATCGGAAATGACCGGGCAGTCTCACCAGTCGTTGGTGTCATGCTCATGCTTGTGGTTGTGATCATCATCGCTGCCGTTGTCAGCGGGTTTGCCGGGGGACTGATGGGTACCAGCGGCAAAGCGCCGCAGGCAACGATCCAGGCGACGTACAGCCAGTCGGCGGGCATGCTCACCATGTTCCACGCCGGCGGCGATGAACTGTCGACCCAGAACGTCTTCCTCGTCGTGCGGGGGATAGATTCGGAGAACGGCGGTTACTCGGGTACCATGAGCAGGAACGTTGTCAACCGGTCCCTGATCTGCAATACCGCAGGGACCTGCTGGGCTGCGCCTACCGGCTATGTTACGCTCGCGGTCTGGAGGCCGGGAGAGACGATGGTATGCAATGACACGGCGGATTTCAAAGTGACGTATAGTACGGGGAATCAGCTTAATCCCTATCCGCTGCCGGGCGACGTCGGGAAGTCATTCGCCCTCGAAATTGATACTACCGACGGTAAAGTCATCTCAAAGACCACGGTGAAAATTGGTCCGTAGAAATGGTGAGAAAAGATCAATATTTTTCGGAGGTACGGAATGACCATACACCGGAATAACAGGAAGGATACGGCTAATTCTTCTCCGGATACAAGGAAGAGATCCGGGAAAACGAACGATTCAGCAGTCTCACCGGTCGTTGGCGTGATGCTGATGCTGATTGTTGTGATCATCATCGCAGCAGTGGTAAGTGGTTTTGCCGGCAGCCTGATGAATGGAAAACAGAAGGTCCCGACTCTTGCAATGGACTTTGATATTGCCAACAGCGGGCACTGGTCCAACAGTTACTTCAAGGGAGAGGTCACATCCACGAGCGCCCCCATCAATACCCATGACCTTAAGATCGTCACCTCCTGGACGAAGAATTTCATCAACGGGACAGTATACCGTGGAGGGGCAACAACGTCTCCGGGGGTCGTCAATACAAACATCATCTATGACACCCACGGCGGTGCAGGTTATGACTTGTGGCGCCTGACCGTACCGTACGGGTACGGGGCCGGGGTCGGGAACGGGACGCCCCTTGGAGGAAATATCTTCTGGACCATCGATAACGGCGGGGGAG
>DASPUR010000180.1:0-2194 GCA_035622795.1 Methanoregula sp.
AGTTTCAGGAGCGGCGTTTCCCGGGAGAGATCAGACGAGCCCATCACCCCGTAATACGCGATGGAATAATCCGGATGCTCGCGGGAAGGCCTCGAGACGGTGAAAGAATATCCCGAAGTCCCCCCGCTCATGTACCGGGTCAACGGGATACGTCTGGTCGTCGAATTCATGTTTAAGGGACCGAATTCAAGAAGGGTCTTACGGTCGAGTTCCAGGGTCGTCCGCGCGGTGGATCCCCGGGCATCGAGGTAGGCGACCAGCTTCTTTTGCCTGTCCGAAAAGCTCGTTTCGTCCGTGAAATACCGGGTCTCCACGATGAAACGATCACCGGTCCGGCTGTAGCGATAGTTGGTATTACTCCAGAAATCCGAGAGTTTCGGGAACAAGGGAGCCGGTACGGGGCGCCGCCGAGGAAAAGGAAATGGGACCACGGAACTCGTACCCGACCGATTCGTTCGGCGGGCGGAGGACCACGTAACTCTGCAGTTCCGGATAATCGATAGAACCATACGTGCAGGGGATGAGGACCCCGGCGAGAGCGAGATGCGGTGCAGACCCCGGTCCCAGGGGCACGAGAAAAGGAACGACGATAGCCAGGCCCCAGCCAAGGACGAACAGGGCAGCGAGTATCAGTCCGTATTTCAGGACTTTTTTCTTCCTGTGGCCGACGGCCATCGAGCACCCTCAGGTGATCAGAGCGTCGGGGCTGGTATATAGAGCTAGTGATCTTATCCGGGTCTCACCCCATCCCCCACTGCGCGAGGGTCGTGTGAGACGGGTCGACGGACTTCCACTCCCAGCCGAGGGCCTCGATGATCCGGCTGATGGGCTGCTTGATCGTCTTCTCGAGCATCGTCTCCCAGTCGACCACGAATTCGGCGGGCACCTGGTCGCTGTACTCGAAGCAGATGACGTCGGTCTTCGGAAACTTCGCCGTCACGGTCTTGATGTAGAGCCGCTTCGGTTTTGATCCCCGCTTGAAGTCGCACTTCAGGTGCAGGTTCGCGTACTCGGCGCCCCGACGGTGGGCGTCGTTCGTCTCGTACTGGTCGAGCGCCTTCTGGATCCCGCCCGGGATGCCGACCTCGTCATAGGAATACTTCCCAGCGCGGAACTTCCTGATGATCTCCCCGAGGTACGCCTTCACGTCGGCGAACCCCTCCCCCTTCAGGATCATGCCGATCACCTTTCCCTGCACCTCCTTCGTGATCTGGGGGTAGTCGGAGCGGCGGAGCTCGAACCCGACGATGTCGATCTCGTCGACGTCCTTCCCCTCCTTCCAGACGAGGTGCCCCGCGTACCGCTTCTTCTTCCCCGCCTGGAAGAACCGCCGGTAGATCTTCTCGAACTTGATGGAGAAGTAGTGGCTGTCCGCGTTCAGGGTCATCTTCGCGAATTCCCCGTAACTCGCGTTCACCGCTGCCTCGATCTTCCGTGCGGTCGAGATGGTCTCCGCTGTGTCCATCGGAGGTATCTGGACCATGCACGAGTCGGTGTCCCCGTAGATGACGTGGTAGCCGAGTGACTCGATGACCGTCCTCGTGTGCTCGATGATGGCGCGCCCTACCGAAGTGACGGCAGATCCGATCTCGCGGTCGTAGAGCCGGAAGCGTGCATAGCCCGAGACCCCGTAGTAGGAGTTCATGATGACCTTGAGCACGTTCTGCTGCATGTCGTAGAGGACGAACTCGGGGGACCCGAAGGGGTAGCGGTCACGGAGCTTCTTCTTCTGCTCTCGTTCCTTCAGGAGCTCCGCGATGATGGAGCGGGTGAGCCCGTCTGGCTCCCGCTTGAACCGTATCCCGTTGGGTGCCCGGAACTCCCCGTCGGCAGCCTTCGTCTCGGGCGAGGCATTGATGGTCATCATCGCCATCGGGTAGAGGGACTTCAGGTCGAGGACGACGACGTTCTCGCGGACACCTTTCGACGGCTCGAAGACCGTCGCCCCCTCGAACTCCTCGGCCGAGGCGAGGCCCTTGCTCGGGAGCACGAACCGGCCGAAGGCCTTCCTGAGGATATAGATATCGATGACCGACGAGGAGTTCAGGGTACGATCCAGGGGGCAGCCGACGTAGCGGGCTATCTCGCGGTAGAACTCGATGATATGGTTCTTCCGGTTGATGGCGACGCAGAGCTCGACGTCCTTCCGGTTGTACTCCACGAGCCGGGCAGGGTTTTCGCGCCAGAGGGCGGA
>DASPUR010000181.1:0-5955 GCA_035622795.1 Methanoregula sp.
GGGGATCTCGACCGTATCACCGGTTTTCTCGAAACGGAGGGGATCCTGCGGCTTACCGAGAGCGAGATCGCGGGGATCGGGCACCTCTCGTGGCAGACGTACCTGGCGGCCCGGGCGCTTGCAGAGCGGGAATCGGCCGGCGCCCGCTGCTATGTCCACGATCTCCGCGGCGACGGTACCCTCGGACGGGCCGCGATGGACCCGGTCCTGCTGGGCGAGACGGTGAAATCCGACGAACCGGCCCTGATCCGGGAGCTCGGGGCCCTGCCGGTCATCCATCTCTCGACGCGGGACAACCGTATCCTCCCCGTCTTCCTGAGCTGGAAGGAACATACGTCGCACATCATAAATGATTTAAATACATTGTGCGTAAAAATCATACGTAATAAAGAGATCACTGCACTGGAGAGAGATCACCTGATCATTAAAAAGGTACGATTCGATCCCCACAAAGCGCGCGAACTGGGAGTACCGTCCGGACCGTTCTACAAAGATCTGTCTTCGGGCAAACCTGTCGTGATCGACGGCAGGGAGATCACGCCCGCCATGGTGTCGTCCAGCAGTGAGATTCGGATCCACATCCCGGGATTGGAGAATTTTCCATGAGGTCGATTGTAGAAGAGGCACTTACCAAGGCGAGGGACGAAGCACCCGCACCCTCGCAGAATAACGAAGACCTTGACCAGATCCTCGCCGAGCTCAAGACCGAGATCGCGGTCATCGGCTGCGGGGGCGGAGGGTCGAACACCATCTCCCGCATGATGGAGGAGGGCATCCATGGCGCAAAGCTCATCGCGATGAACACGGACGCCCAGCACCTCATCCGGACCAAGGCCGACCAGCGCATCCTCGTCGGCCGGCAGCGGACCCGCGGTCTCGGCGCCGGCTCAATCCCGCAGATCGGGGAAGAGGCGGCCCTCGAGAACGAGCAGGAGATCCGGGCAGTGGTCTCGGGCTGCGACATGGTCTTCATCACCGTCGGGCTCGGCGGCGGGACCGGTACCGGCGTCGCGCCGGTCGTTGCCAAGGCGGCCCGGGAAGAGGGGGCGCTCACGATTGCGGTCGTCACCCTGCCCTTCGCCGCCGAAGGTGCCATCCGCATGGAGAACGCAGAAGCCGGCCTCGAACGCCTCCGGGATGTGGCGGACACGGTCATTGTGGTGCCCAATGACAAGCTCCTCGAGGTCGTCCCCAAGCTCCCGCTCTACGCGGCGTTCAAGATCGCCGACGAGGTCCTGATGCGGGCGGTCAAGGGGATCACCGAGCTGATCACGATGCCCGGGCTCGTCAACCTCGACTTTGCCGATGTGCGCACCGTGATGGAGCGCGGCGGCGTGGCCATGATCGGGATGGGAGAGTCCGACAGCGAGGACAAGGCCGCAGATTCTGTCAAGAAGGCGATCCGGTCGCCGCTCCTCGACGTGGACATCAGCGGTGCTACCGCCGCGCTCGTCAACGTGGTCGGCGGCCCGGACATGACGATGGAAGAGGCTGAGGGGGTTGTCCAGGAAGTCTATAACCGGGTCGACCCGAACGCCCGGATCATCTGGGGTGCGCAGATCGACCCGGCGATGGAGACCAAGATGCGGACCCTGCTGGTGGTCACGGGCGTACGGTCGCCACAAATATATGGTCGGAATGAGAAGCTTACCCCCAAAGTACAGAAACAGTTTGAGATCGATTTTCTCAAGTGAGTAAGCATGGAAATTTCAAAACCGGATATCAAAGCCAGCGTGATCCACGAGGAACTTTTTCGTAAATACCTCCGGGTCCTGAAACTCGCGCGCACCCCCACCCGGGAGGAGTTCACCAAGATCGCCATCGTCGCGGCGGCAGGTGTCCTCCTCGTCGGCCTCATCGGGTTCATCATCTACGTGATCTTCGACCACAAAGCCCTCCTGGGTTTCTGAACAGGGCATTATGACCGCCATGTCTGAACAGGCCCCCCCCGCTCCCGGATCGCAGGCCGCTCCTGCAGCACCGGCAGCACCCGAGGTCTTCACCAACCGGATCTTCGCCATCAAGACGACCTCCAAGCAGGAGCGGACGGTAGCCGACAATATCCAGAAAGCGATCGATACGAAGGCGACCGATGTCAAGGTCACCGCGATCATCGTCCCGAACGAGCTGAAGGGCTATGTGCTCGTCGAGACCCCGGAGAAGCTCAACCGGATCGAGCAGCTCGTCGAGAAAGTCGCCCACGCTCGGGCCGTGATCAAGGGCGAGACGAGCCTTGCCGAGGTCGGCCACTTCCTCATCCCGAAACCGGTTGTTTCCGGCATTGAAGAGGGCACCATCGTCGAGCTCATCGCCGGCCCGTTCAAGGGCGAGAAGGCCGTAGTCAAGCGCGTGGACTCTGCGAAGGAAGAGATCACCGTCGAGCTCTACGAGAGTGTGGTCCCCATCCCGATCACCGTCCGCGGCGACAATGTCCGGGTCGTCGAGAAGTTCCGGGACCGGTAACGGTACTGGACAAACTTTTTTCGAGACCTGATTTTCCAGGAAGAACTATCATACTCCTCGCCGAGAGCGATGAACGCCGCCGCCCCCGACGGGGCGCAGTCCAAGATTTCCTTTTGAAATCTCCTCCAGCGACTTCGTCGCTCCCCGCGGCGGATCAATGACTGATGCGCCTGAACCTTTCTGCCCCGCCGTGCTTCGAAGTTCTTGGGAACTTCTCGATTTCGTGGTTCTGATGAACCACTCAATCCTCGTGAGAGGTCCTGAGGCGGGGAACCCTCGTAAAATCGTTTTAAATATCGTTGTGCTTCCGCATTTCCCCCCTGGCCTGACAAACCCTTATATCGCATTCAAAACCATAACCGGAGAGAATGGTCGCCTTCAGTTTCGTGGATCTCGTGCTCCATTTCGACAAGATCCTCCCTCAGGTAATCCAGCAGTACGGGCTCTGGACCTATGCGATCCTCTTCCTCATCCTCTTCTGTGAGACGGGGCTCGTGGTCACCCCCTTCCTGCCGGGGGACTCTCTCCTTTTCATCGCCGGGACACTCGCGGGGACCGGGATCCTCGACATCCGCATCCTTCTCGTCGGGGCCGCAGTTGCGGTCATCCTCGGGAACACCACAAACTACTGGATCGGGTACACCTTCGAACTGAAGGTGCTCGAGTGGCGGTACTCGATCGTGAAGAAGGAGCACCTTGCCGAGACCCACCAGTACTTCGAGAAGTATGGCGGTTTTACCATAGTCGTCGCCCGCTTTGTCCCGGTCATACGGACGTTCGCGCCTTTCATTGCCGGGATTGGCAGGATGCCATACCGTACGTTCCTCCTGTACAACATTGTCGGGGCGGTTGCCTGGGTCTGCCTCTTCCTGATCGGAGGCTTCCTCTTCGGCAACCTCCCCTTCGTCCAGCAGAACTTCTCCCTGATCGTCTATGCGATCATCGCGGTCTCCTTTATCGCCATCATCCCGGTCATTGTCAGGTTCCTCCAGTCGATGAAGAAAGGAACCGCTGCGAAGCAGAACTGAGGAATCTTTTTTCCGTGGAACGGGAACGCCCCACCCTTTTGGAAAACGCGTATCCAAGCGCGCCTCTCCGGCCTTCTCCGGTGGGGAAAAAGAATATCTTTCAGGAAGCTCATCGGACGGTTCATGGCACAGGTTCTTTCCGGTATGAAAAAGCCGCGGCCGCGTCGCGCGAACAAGGAAACACTGAGCGTCACCCGCACGTTCGGTGCCCCGCGGGAGAGGGTCTGGGAAGCATGGATCGATCCCGCGATGGTCCGGCGGTGGTGGGGGCCGTCAGGGTTCACCTCACCCGACATCCGGATCGATCTCCGGGTCGGTGGGAAGTACCTCTTCTGCATGCGATCGCCCGATGGCAAAGATTACTGGAACACGGGGGTGTACCGCGAGATCGTCCCGATGGAGCGGCTGGTGGCCACCGACAGTTTCTCCGATGAGAAGGGGGAGGTTGTCCCCCCCTCGTATTACGGGATGACCGGCGATATGCCCATGGAACTGCTCGCAACCCTGACCTTCCAAGAGCAGGAAGGGAAAACGAAGTTCACCATAGAGTACGAGGGTTTCCCGCCCGGGGAGATGGCAGTTCTTGCAAAAGCCGGCTGGAACCAGTCGCTCGACAAGCTCGCCGACCTGCTGGTGGAAGAGGAGGCCGGGACAGGGAAGCCAATCATCATCGCCGACGAAGGCCGGCCGGATGCGACCCTGGTCCGGATCTTCGACGCACCGCAGGAAAGGATCTTCAGGGCGTACACGGAACCGGATCTGATCCAGCGGTGGTGGGGACCGCGGCGGCTCTCGACGGTTGTCGACCGGCTCGAAGCAGGACCGGGCGGGAGCTGGCGCTTCCTCAACCGTGATGCGGCGGGAAACGAGTACTGGTTCCACGGCGTGTTCCATGAAGTCTCTCCGGCCCGGATCGTCCAGACCTTCGAGTTCGAGGGTATGCCTGGCCACGCCATGCTCGGCGTTGTTACGCTCGTGGATATGGGTGGCAAGACAAAACTGACCTCGAAATCCATCTTCGAATCGGTGGGCGATCGGGACGGGATGCTTGCGACCGGCAAAGATGGCTGGCTGGAGAGCATGGACCGGCTCGCGGAACTGGTGGAAGAGCCGGAAACGCGGTAGATCGCCGGCTGCCCGGATAGCCGCACCGGCAGCTCTCCGTGGCGGAAAAGCCGGCGCCGGTCTCTTTCCTTTTTTCAGGGCTTACTTTCCGTTGCCGTTCCAGACATTTTTGGAACCATTATATGGCTTGACATCCAATTATGTCAGCTATGTTTTACATCCCCGGGCGGATGCCCGGGAACTAACCGGGGGAAACCGGATCCACATGGAACCAGAGACTATCACCGCTGACGCACCCGCACCCGCAAAAAAAGGCATAGACTACAAGTGGATCGTGCTCTCGATCACGACCATCGAGATGTTCATGGTCTCGGTGAACGGGAGCATCACCTTAATCTCCCTGCCCGCGATCTTCAACGGCATCAGCATCGACCCCCTCACTTCGTTCCAGTACCTCATCTGGGTGCTGATGGGGTACAGCCTCGTCACGGCGACGCTCCTCCTCAGCTTCGGCCGGCTCTCGGACATGTACGGGAGGGTGAGGCTCTACAACATCGGGTTTGCCATCTTCACGCTTGGGTCGATCCTCCTCTTCCTCACGCCGGATAAGGGGGACGCGGGGGCGCTGGAGCTCATCGCGTTCCGGCTCGTGCAGGCCGTGGGAGCTTCCTTCACCTTCTCCAACAGCGCGGCAATCCTCACCGACGCCTTCCCTCCCGACGAACGGGGCAAGGCGCTCGGGCTGAACATGATGGCCTTCCTCTCCGGCCAGTTCATGGGCCTCATCCTCGGCGGAATCCTCGCGTTCTATAACTGGCGGTATGTCTTTCTCGTCAGCGTGCCGGTGGGGATCCTGGGGACCGTCTGGGCTTTCCTGAAACTCAAAGAGACCTCCCTGCCGAAGAGGAAGCGGAAGATCGATGTCTGGGGGAACATCACGTTCGTCTCCGGGCTGACCATCTTCCTCATAGGCATCACGTACGCCCTGCTCCCGTACGGGAAGGACCCGATGGGGTGGGGCAACCCGATGGTCCTCCTTGCGCTCGCGATCGGCATCGTCCTCCTGATCGCATTCCCGTTCATCGAGAGCAGGGTGGAAGACCCGATGTTCCGGCTGAGCCTTTTCAAGAGCCGGATCTTCACCCTTGCCAATACCGCCGGTTTCCTCGGGGCACTCGCCCGCGGCGGCATGATGTTCCTCTTAATCATGCTGCTCCAGGGCATCTGGCTGCCGCTCCACGGGTACAGCTACGAGTCTACGCCGTTCTGGGCCGGGGTCTTCATGCTGCCGCTCACTGCCGGCTTCGTGATCATGGGGCCGCTCTCGGGCTGGCTCTCGGACAAGTACGGTTCCCGCTGGTTTGCCACGGGAGGGATGCTCCTCATCGCCCTCTCGTTC
>DASPUR010000182.1:0-4157 GCA_035622795.1 Methanoregula sp.
CCGGCTTTTGGAGGACAAATTCGCCAAAATGGGGGACAAATTCAGGGAATTTTCTCGATTTGCCGTCGGCAGAAAAAGGACGCGAACCGCCGCAAACCGGAGGCGGATCGGGGGGGGGATCGGGGTTTTGCCCTGCTCCTGAAAGGAGAGGTCGCATCCATGACCCTACGGGAGAGGTCCTGATTTTACCCCCGGGAAATTTTTACCCCGTTTACCCGTGTATTCTGACAAAAAAAGATCGTCCGGAATTTTTTTATAAAAAATGCCGGGAAATGCAAGGCAGCATTTCTCTTTTTTTACGCCTTACTTTGCTCTCCGCCGTTCAGGCGTTTCCCGGGAAGGCCTGGCAGGAGGAACAAAATTGTTCCTTCCGAAAACTCCCGCAGATCGCTCCGATTCCCGGCTGCTCTCTGGTTTTCCCCCCGTTTTCCGAAAATTCCGTTTTATAATCAAAGCCCATCTCCCTCCCCCGCCAATGATAGTATGTCAAAGGGGCCCCGGCGACAAAGAAGCGGACCAAAAAATCCGCACAGGAGGATCCGCGGAGCGGGTCCTGAAAAACAACCAGACAACGAGTTGAGAAAACATGGGAGATTTCGTACAGAGCAATGATACCAAGTCTGCGGTTCGCACGCTCGCGAACCCGATCACCGACGTGACCGCGTTCAACGCGATCGTCCAGTCGGTCATCACGGCCAACCCGTTTGGCTGTGTCGCATACACGTCCGGCAGCACGAACCACGCGCCGGTCGAGAAGACAAAAGAGACCTATGTCGCAAAGTTCGTGTACTCGGATGCCGACGCGAAGAAGCGGGGCAGCGGATCGCACAGCTTCGATTCCGTGGCCGGCTACAACGCCGGTATCCCGGTCATCGAAGCGGTCACCGCGCTGAACTCGGCGCACAACGGCACGCCGGCCCACGATGCCGCGAAGGACACGTTCACCGCGACGCTGAAGTGCAAGGACCCGAACGGCGAGATCTACAACCTCGTCCTCAACCGGGACAGCGTGCACCTCACGTCCTACTCCGACGACGCAATCCGCTCGAAGGTCGAGACCTGGGCCGACTCGGTGGCGGCCCTGGCGTAGGTTTATCCCGCAGGGACGAGCCCCGGGCAGATCCTGGATCTGCTCCCGGGGTAAACCCCGCAGGGATGAACCCGCCCAGGAAAAACCGGGGACAACGGGCAAAACCCTCCCCGGTATTTCCCGGAGGGACCAGCCATGGACCCTGATCAATACGGATCCGCAGAGGCCGCGACCGCCCTCACCGCACTCTGGTGCGGGCTGATGCACGCGGCCGGGGCCTTCGACTTGAGCGAGATCAGCTTCGAGGAGATGACAGAACTCGCCGGCATGAAGGGCTGGTTCTGGCTCGGGGAGGTGCTGATGGCAGGCGTGCTCGCCGGCCTCATCGCTGTCCCGGCCGGGCTCTGGTTCGCAGGCGCAACCGACCCGGCGCTCGCCGTCGCGGGCGCTACGGTGGTCTTCCTGCCGCTCTTCATCTTCATCCCGAAGCTGATGCAGTACGCCGCCAGCATCGATGCCGGTGAGGCGATCGCCGCGTTCGGAAGGAACGAGCACGCGAAGAAGGTCTTCTGGACCCTCTTCCTCTGCCTCGCGGGCCTCGTGCTCGCCCGGATCGTGGACCCGGCGACCGCACAGCAGGTCGTCGGGATCCTCACGGGGATGTAGGAGAAAAACCGGGGGGCGAAAGGCTCCCCGGTGGATTTTTTCTTCAGGGAACACTAACCGGTTGCTCCCCGGAATGCTCCTGCGACTGTCAGCTGTCCTTCCGGCATTTTCCGAGGCGGAATCATACGTTATGAACCTGCAACAGATTGTGTCTGATACAACCACCTTCTTTTTTTAAAAGTTACAATAAAAAAAATAGATCGAAAGTTATTTTATATCCAATTAAATATATGATACACTTACCGGAATTTCCCGGGAGAAGGAATGTATCTATGGGTGAACCTGGATCGGTCATTTGGGCAACGGACCCGTACATGTATGCCGAATATGCAGCGCTTGCACTGGCGCTGGCAAAGATCCCCGGCGGGGATCCTCCGGACTGGTCGCGCCTGAAAGAGGCGGGACTCATAACGCAGGAACAGATAGGGCAGCTCACCGTGATGCAGCACAAAATGGTGGCAGCCCAGCTCGCAGCTCAGGCCGACACGGTAAAACGCCAGTCGGAAATACACGGCAAGATAGCCGCGATGATCGCGAAGAACCTGGAGTAGCGCGGGCAAACGGTGATCTTTTTTTCCGAGTGGCGCAGGAACGATCCCTTGCAGGCGGCAGCAGGACTCCGGGGCAGCATGTCTGCGGGTATCTCCGCCGGCACTGGGGGGTTTCCTGATGCATAACTGCGACGTACTGCTCGTCGGCGCGGAGGATCAGGAGAACCTCGGGATCCGTTCGATTGCAGCTTTCCTTGAGGACAACGGGATCCGTGCGGAGGTACAGCCATTCCACGAGGGAGCGGAAGAAACTGTCCTCGCAAGTATCAGGGCAAAAAAACCCGGGATCGTGGGATTTTCCCTGATCTTCCAGACTATGTTCGATACCTTCGCCGGCCTCATCGCATTTTTGCGGAAGAATGGCGTGACTGCCCACTTCACGGTAGGAGGGCATTTCCCGACACTCAGGTACGATGTTACCCTGGAACGGATCCCGGGGCTGGATACCGTCATCAGGCACGAGGGAGAACTGACTCTTCTCGAGCTGTACCGTCGCGTGGAGGATCCGGCATACTGGAAGAATATACGGGGGCTTGCTTTCCTGCGGAACGGAAAAATTATTGTTACACCGCCCCGTCCGCTGATAAAAAATCTGGATACCCTGCCATTTCCCGTCCGGAACGAGACGGTAACGACCATCAGGAACACCGGAATCGTTTCTCTCATTGCGAGCCGCGGCTGCCACTTTAATTGCAGTTTCTGCAGTATCCAGAAATATTACGGGAGCGCCCCCGGTCCACGGAGGCGTTCGCGTTCGCCCGACAATGTCATTCGAGAGATGGAAGGGCTCTATACAGGGAAAAATGTCCGGATCTTCATATTCAAAGACGATGATTTCGGCATGAAAAGCCCGGAACAGCAGAAGTGGATCCGGGAATTTGCCGGGGGGCTTGAAAAACAGGACCTCGGCGGGCAGTTCCTCTGGCAGGTGTCATGCCGCATCGATGAGACGGACCAGGAGCTCCTGAAAAGGCTTTGGCAGAACGGCCTTGGTGTTCTCTACCTTGGCATAGAATCGGGGAACGAAGAGGGTCTTGCGACCTGCAACAAGCATTATCATGTGCGGGATATCCTCGAATCCCTCGAAACGGTAAGGGATTCCGGCATTCATTACGAGTATGGATTCATGCTCTTTGACCCGGAGAGTACGTTTGAATCGGTCCGGGAAAATATCGGGTTCCTCCGGCAGATAACCCGTGATGGATGTTCCACGGTGCAGTTCGCCAAGATGCTGCCTTATGCGGGGACCGAGATAGAAAGCCAGCTCCGGGCTGCCGGCAGGCTGAAAGGTACGATCGTCTCCCCGTACTACCAATATCGTGACGAACGGCTGGACCTCTTCGAGCATTTCGTCTTCAGAACATTTGGGAGGACGTTTGGCCCATTGGGCCTGAACATGGTGCTGAAAAAACTGACATTCGACGCAATTATCCTTGACCGGATCTATCATCAGTCCGCAGCGGCGGACACCTACGCGGCACTGCTTCGGGATCTCACCGATGCCAGCAATACCTGCATTCTTGATACTCTCGACCAGGGACTCGCGTTCATGGAAGAGAGGACCGCCGGGGAGATCCGGAACGAGCGGGATATTCTTGAGGAACTCACCCGCGGCTACAACAAAGAGGAGGCAGAACTGGCTGGGAAACTGGTTGGCTCAGTCTCGCGGTACATTTATGCCGATACCGCGGTCCCGCCACTGCATTGAACGGGAGTCGGTGTACGCCAGGATACTCATCAGCATCGTCCTAACGCAGGAGATGAGTGAAACGAAAAATGGGTTCTTTAATGTATCAAAGATCTCAAAAGGCGTGAGATACGTGAAGAACAAGGTTTTTCAACTCCTCGTGGACCCGGCGACGGCGCAGCAGGTCGTCGGGATACTCACGGGGATGTAGGAGAAAAACCGG
>DASPUR010000183.1:0-11694 GCA_035622795.1 Methanoregula sp.
GAGGGGGAGCGGGTCCGGAAGAACGATATGCAGGTCGAGCTGGGCGGGCCGTCGGTGCCGGAGAAGTTCGAGCTCGTCCGGGTCCGGCCAGATGGCGAGGTGCGGGACGGCGTCATCGAGGTTATCGGCCCCGACCTCTCCGCGATGGCCGAGGGGAAGTCGTATCCCATCGGGATCCTCGTCGATATCGCGGGCCCCCGTCTCGAGAAGGACCTCGAGGGCGTCATCGAGCGGCGGATCCACGAGTACTCCAACTACATCGAGGGGTACATGCACCTCAACCAGCGGTACGATATCTGGATCCGGCTCTCGAAGAAGTCGTTCAGGAAAGGGCTCACTTCCCTCCGGTTCATCGGCCAGGTGCTGGCCGGCCTCCTCAAGAACGAGCTCCCGTTCATCGAGAAGATCCAGATCACGTTCATCACCGACCCGGAGAAGATCCACCCGCTGTACGGGGACGCGATGGCCGCGTACGAGGCACGGGACGCCCGGGCCCGCGGGCTCTCCGACGAAGAAGTCGACACCTTCTACGGCTGCGCCCTCTGCCAGTCGTTTGCCCCGACCCACGTCTGCGTCATCACCCCCCAGCGGTATGCCAACTGCGGGGCGATCAGCTGGTTCGACGGCCGGGCTGCCGCGGGGATCGATCCCAAAGGGCCGATCTTCGCCATCGCGAAGGGGGAGTGCCTCGATGCGGAGAAGGGGGAGTACACCGGTATCAACGAGAGCGCGAAGAAGCGGTCGATGGGCGAGGTGAACCGGGTCCACCTCTACACCGCGTTCGGGTACCCCCATACCTCCTGCGGCTGCTTCGAGGGGATCGCGTTCTACATTCCGGAGGTCGACGGTTTCGGCATCGTCCTCCGGGGCTACCGGGACGTCTCGGTCAATGGCCTTGCCTTCTCGACCATGGCCGATTCCACGGCCGGGGGCAGGCAGGTGGACGGCTTCCACGGGATCTCCATCGAGTACATGCGGTCGAAAAAATTCCTGCACGCCGATGGCGGGTACGACCGGGTCGTCTGGATGCCTGCGGAGACCCGGGAGAAACTCAAAGAGTTCATCCCGTCCACGGTCTTCGGGAGCATCGCGACCGAGAAGGATGCCGGGACGGTCATGGAGCTGAAGGCCTTCCTCCGGGAGCATAACCACCCGGTCACCGCCCGGTGGGAGGCCGGGCAGGAGTCCGCCGGGACGGAGGTCCTGAACAATTCTGTTTTTGCAGCGGGGGACATCCCGCTCACCGTGGGCGGGTTCCGGGTGATTCTCAGGAATGCACGGATCACTGCAGACAAGGTAATTATACAGCCGGTCGACCCCGGCCCGGACCGGGGGAGCCCATGAACGGAAACGGCCGGAAGGAGCGGTCCGGGGACGAGGCGATCCGTCTCCTCGCGCCGCAGATCCTCGAGCTCTTAAAAGGCGTCCACCAGATCGAGCTCGAGAACTTCGCCATGGACGTGGGCGACCTCGAACTCTTCATCCCGATGGGAGCGGTCTCAGCCGCCCCCGTGCGGAACGATGCCGCTCCGGCACGGGTGAAACCGGCGGAGCTCATCGCGGAAGAATACGTTCCGCTGTCCGTCTCCTACCCGGCAAAGGTCCGGGAGGTCGTGCTCGGCGCGACGAAGGGAAGCGGCGGGAGCCGGTGCCGGTCGATAACCATTGGCGGCGCGACCGCCCCCGCGTATTCCGCCTTTTCCACTACCCCGGACAAACCGCCGGCGATCGCGCTCGATGTCTTCGATATGGAAGTGCAGCTCCCGAAGGTGCTCAAGGAGAACGTGAGCGAGGTGATGGGGGACCCGGCCGAGTGGGCCCGGATGAACGTGAAAAAATTCGGGGCCGACCTCGTCACGGTCCACCTCACGAGCACCGACCCGCTCTTCCGGGACACGCCGCCGAAGGAGGCGGCAAAGACCGTGGAGGCCGTCCTCCAGGCAGTCGACGTCCCGCTCATCATCGGCGGCTGCGGGGACCCGAAGAAAGACTCGCTCGTCTTTTCCGAGGTTGCGGCGATGGCCGAGGGAGAACGCCTCCTCCTCAACTCGGTGACCCTCGAGATGGCGGAAGCAAAGACCCTGGAGCCCGTGGCCCGGGCCGCGGAACGGTACGGCCACGCGGTCCTCGCCTTCACCGGCCTCGACCTGAACAGCGCAAAGGAACTGAACCGGCGCCTGTACGAGTACCTCCCGCCGGAGTCGATCGCGATGGACCTGACCACCGTTGCGCTCGGGTACGGCCTCGAATATTCCTTCTCCATCCACGAGCGGGCCCGGTACGCGGCGCTCATGGGCGATACGGAGCTCCAGCACCCGGTCATCTCGGCCTCGACCAACGCGTGGGGGGCCCGGGAGGCCTGGATGAAGATGGCCCCCGAGTACGGTTCCCGCGAGCTGCGGGGGCCGGTCTGGGAGACTATCAACGCTGTGACCCTCCTCCTGGCCGGGATCGACATCTACATGATGATGCACCCGGCAGCGGTGCTGACGCTCCGGAACATGGCCGCACGGCTCGGCACTCCCGGGGGCCAGTACCCCGGCGGGGCCGGCGACTGGGTGGGGGTCCGTCTGTGAACGAGGCCCGGGAAGAGGGGAAACGGCGGAAGGGGATCCGCGAGATCAGCCCCATCGACGTGTACAAGCTCCTCCCCGCTACCAACTGCCGCGAGTGCCGGGAGGCAAACTGCATGGCCTTTGCCACCCGGGTGGTCAACGGGGAGATCCTGCTCACCGACTGCCCCCCGCTCCTCACCCCGGAGTACCAGGAGGCGTTCGTCCGGCTGACCGGGCTCCTCGCCCCCCCGGTCCGGGCAGTCACGTTCGGTCCCGAGGGGAACACCGTGACCATCGGGGGGAAGTACGTCCTCCAGCGGCACGAGTTCACCTACCACAACCCGCCCCCGATCGCGATCGACGTCCACGACCTGATGGCCGAGGGTGAACTCCTCGAACGGGTACAGAAGATCTCCGGGTTCTCCTACAACTACATCGGCCGCAGCCTCGCGCTCAACGCGGTCGCGGTCCGCTGCACCTCCGGCGATCCCGTGACCTTCCGGGACGCAGTGAAGAAAGTCACCGGGGCCTGCAGCCTCCCCCTCATCCTCTGCGCCTCCGACCCCCGGGTCATGGAGGCCGGCCTCGCGGCCTGCCGGGACCGGCGCCCGCTCATCTGTGCGGCGGACACCGGGAACTGGAAACCGATGGCCGAGCTCGCGCTCCAGTACCGCTGCCCGCTCGTCGCATCCGCGCCCGGCAACCTCTCCGCGCTGCGTTCACTCGTCCGGACCCTCCTCGAATACGGGGTCGAGGACCTGGTCCTTGACCCGGGGACTTCCGGGGACGCCGGGCTCTCCGCCACCATCGGGAACTTCACCGCCATCCGGACGGAAGCGTGCAGGAACTTCGACCCGCTCTTCGGGTTCCCCCTGCTCGGCGTCCCGATGGCTGTCTGGTCGGGGGACGAGATATCCGAGGACGTCCTCCGGTGGAAGGAGGCGGTCACCGCTTCGGTGCTCCTCTCCCGGTACGCCGATCTCCTCATCATGCACAGCCTGGACGGGTGGGTCGTCCTCCCCCAGCTGATCTGGCGGTTCAGCCTGTACACAGACCCCCGGAAGCCGGTCTCCGTGGAGGCAGGGGTTAAAAGCTTCGGAAAACCGGGCCGGGACTCGCCGGTCCTCATCACCACCAACTACGCCCTCACGTATTTCACCGTCGAGTCCGACATCAAGGCGGCAAACCTCGACTGCTACCTCATCATCGTGGATACCGGCGGCCTCTCGGTAGAGAGCGCGGTGGCGGGGAGGTACTTCAATGCCGGGACCATCGCGGCCTCCCTTACCGAGAACAAGGTCCCGGAGCTGGTCAGCCACAAGACCCTGATCCTCCCGGGCCTCGCTGCCCGGCTGAGCGGGGAGACCGAAGAGGCTACCGGCTGGAAAATCCTCGTGGGCCCCAAGGACTCGAGCGGCCTCGCGCAGTTCCTCAGGAGCCGGTGGCCGCCGGAAGCATAAGGCAAAATGTTTCAGCTGAAAAGCCTCCCGTCTTTTGAGTGAGCGAACAGGTTCCGGACGTAACCGGTTGATCCGGAAAGCAGTTGGACCGGCAATGCGAACCAGACGAAGGGCGATCCGGTGTCCCCCCGGCCTCCCGCTCTCCAGGGAAGAATAGATCATCATGGCAGACCCCGTCACCATCATTTTCCAGCCTATGAACCGGCTCGCGAGCGTACCGGCAGGTTCTACCGTCCTTGCGGCTATCCAGGTAGCAGGGATACGGTTCGAGAGCATCTGCGGGGGGAAGGGCGAGTGCGGGAAATGCCGGGTCATCCATGTCCGGGGAGCATGCGAGACCCTGCCGTCGGTAAGCCCCCGGGGGCTGACCCCGGCGGAGCTGCTCGGGGGCTACCGGCTTGCCTGCAGGACCATCGTCACCGGCGACTGCGAGTTCATCATCCCGGTGGAGAGCAGGATCAATTCGCCGCAGATCCTTCTCGACGCGGTCGCCACGGCCGGGGAATTCGAGCCCTCGTCGGCGAAGTACCTGACCGAACCGGGCGGGGGATCGCAGCTCCCGCAGCAGCGGTCCCTCCGGCTCGCGGGGTACGCCGGGCAGCGCCCGCGGATGACCCGGGAGCAGCACGACCTGCTGACGGCCAAATCCTCGCCGCAGACGGTCACCATCAGCACCACGGCGGGGTATCCGGAGATCACCGGCATCGACGAAGGTGATACCCGGGCAGAGAATTACGGGGCCGCGATCGACCTCGGCACGACCACAATCGTGGGGGCGCTCTTCGACCTCACGACCGGGAAACTTCTTGCCCGCGCCTCCTCACTGAACCCGCAGATCACCTGCGGGGAGGAGCTCATCACCCGGATAGCAGTCGCGAGGACTCCCGCAGGAAGGAAAAAGCTCCGTGCTGCCGCAGTGGAAGGGATCAACACGGTCCTCTCGCACCTCGCACAGGAGGCGGGGACCGGGACCAGGGGGATCACCGATCTCTGCCTTGCCGGTAACACGGTCATGGTCTACCTCCTTGCCGGGATGGACCCTTCCCCGCTCGAACAGGTCGGTTCGCCGATATCCCGGTCACCGGTCGTGCTGAACGCGGGCGGACTCGGGCTTGCCGCATCGGCCGGGGCGCACGTGTACTGCCTCCCGAACGTCAGCAGGTTTGTCGGCGGGGACGCCGTGGGGGACGTCGTCGTCTCCCGGATGCACTGTTCCTGCGACTGCTCGCTCATGATCGACCTCGGGACCAACGGCGAACTGGTCTTCGGGAATTCGGAATGGCTGGTCTCCGCCTCCTGCGCATCCGGGCCCGCGTTCGAGGGAGCGGGGATCACGTCCGGGATGCGGGCGATGCGGGGTGCGATCGAGCACGTGAGGATCGATCCCGAAACGGGGGAGGTCACCGTGCAGACCATCGGCGGGGTAAGACCGGTCGGCATCTGCGGTTCGGGCATCATCGACGCCGCGTCTGCGATGTTCTCCGCGGGGATCATCGATTTCACCGGCAGGATCGTACCCGGCCGGCCCGGTGTCCGCGACGGGCCGGAAGGGCCGGACGGGCAGGCCGGCCCGGAATACGTACTCGTGCCGGCGGCGCAGACGGCAACGGGGAGGGATATCGTCATCACCGGCGCGGACATGGCCTACCTGATGGACTCCAAGGCGGCTGCCTGCGGGGCGATCGGCGTGCTCATGAAAAAATACCGGATACGCACATCCGACGTCCGCCACGTCTACCTTGCCGGCGCGTTCGGGGAGTATGCCGACATGCGGGCAACGACGGCGTTCGGGATACTCCCGGACTTTTTCAACGCGGAATACCACCACCTGGGAAACGGGTCGCTCGCCGGTGCCTCGGCAGCCCTGCTGGTCAGGAAGCGGCGGACCGAGGCCGCGGAGACAGCGCGGAGGATGGTCTACATCGACCTTCTCGTGGAACCGGACTTCATTGAGGAATATTCCGCAGCACTCTATATCCCGGGAAAAAAGGAGTATTTCTGCCGCTGACCCGTCCGCCGGATCATTCGAAGAGCCAGCCGAGGTCTTTTAATTCCTCGATATGGGCGAGCTGCCGGACGATATCGGTCTTCTCGGGGATCTCGAGCTTTGCCGTGATCTTGTTGGATCCGCCGAACGTGTCGAGGGTAGCACCGATCGCGACGAGATCGTTTAGGATCTCGTCCTGCATCTTCTTCCGGTCGCCCTCGCCGAGCTCGGCGATGAGCTGGAACTCCGGGTGCTTGAGGATAGCGGTCTTGTTGATGCTGATGCCCTGCCCGATCATCTCGGCATCGAAGTCCTCCCGCCGCATCCGCTGGGTCTCCATGTGGGAGTGGATCCGGTACCCCGTCCGGATCGAAGCCGCGATCTCGTGGATCTTCTCGATGATCTGGGGCACCATCTCTTCCGGGGGCTCGTGGGCGTGGGTGATGGCGAAGAGGTGGAAGTCGTCGGTGTAGATCCACTGGATCTCGGTGGTCTTCTCTTTCTTGTAGATCCGCTCGGTTATCTTCCAGTTCCCACGTTTTAAACGGAAACGGAAGATCCTCAGATCCGCAGACCTCGTGGCTTTGACCGGGTACACGTGGAGGTCGTCGATGGTCGATACCTCGTTCTCGCGGTATTCCCGGATGATGAGCTCGAAATAGCGGGTCTGGGGGTGAGGGGGCTTTAAAATGACGCTGTCGAAGACCTTCCACCGGTATTCCATGATCTGCTGGATCTCGATCTCTTCGCCTACGTCGATGAGGTACGAGTGGTCCGTGTGGTTCTTGTCGGTATGCTGATACTCATGATAGATGATTTCAGTCATGGATCCGCCCCCGGGACATCCGTAACCTCGCGGATATCGCCGGTTCCAGTCTGATGCCCCCGGCCTGCCGGTGTGCCGGTACGATCAATGTACATTGGGATCATAGGTTATTTGAGTGCTTTGGTATTTCCAACAGGAAATAAAATACCGGTTTGGATCCGGTTACCGGGTAGGAAGGATCGGGAGAGGAGCAATCAACCGCCGCTGCTTTTCTGCAGGGATACAAAATATCCGGTCCCGGACCTGCCCACCGGATCACTCGAAGAGCCAGCTCGCGTCGTTGATCTCTTCGATGATCGCGAGCCGCAGGGCGGGAGCGGATATCTCCGGCAGGGCGGCCCCGGCGGGGAGGAAGGAAGAGTTCCCTGCCGGGGCGTGGTGCACGGCGCCGGGCAGGACTTCATGGTTTGCCCGCACTTCGTAGAAGTGCCGCGCCTCCTCCGTGCGCATCCTCTCGTCGGCCACGTAGGAATAGATGCTCTCCCGGTAGATCTGCCGGTTCTCCGCATGGGACACCGCCCTGGTCCCGGACCGGATGGACCGGACTATGGAATCAATCCGGTCGAAGATGAGGCCGGCCATGGTGCCGGGGTCCGTGTCCCCGCTCGAGACCAGGAGGAGGTTGAAATCATCGGTGTAGGCCCACTGCCTGCCGCCCGGCTCCGTGTTCTTCGGCCGTTCCGTGACCGTCCACCTGCTCCTGAGGATGGGGATCCCGAAGAGCGAGAAGCCGCCCGACCGTTCCGCATGGACGGGGAGGACGATGATGTCCCGGATCGAAGAGAACGAGTCGCCGCTGGTGGCGTCCAGGACAACCTCGAAGAACCGGGTGGAATTTACCGGGCTGGTTGCAAAGAAGGATCCGCCGGTGAGCTCCCCGTTGTTCCCGATCCCGTGGATCTCGATCTCGGTCCCGATATCGACCACATACGTGTGCACTACCCCTCCTGCAGCTGTTTTACGGACGGTGTGGGACAGTGTGCTGGTCACGATGATGCCGCCTGACGCCCCGGGACCTCAAAGTGAAACGCGGTATTTCTTTACAGTTCCCGGGCGTTATTTCCCATATCACATTTCAGAGGAACACTATATTATTTTTTTGGTTTATGCAACGCCGTTTAATGAGGAGAAATCCGGTTTATGCCAGAAAAAATCGAGCGACCGGCATGTGATGCAGAGCAGCAACCTGCAGCGGGAACAGTTACGGTGCAGCTGGAAACGGGATTATGGAACGTGAAGCGGGAATAGGGGGAGGGAGCGGCACTCTACCGGGGAAAACGGCAGCGTGCACCGGGAAGCGGCACCTTCATCCCTGCGTGTATCCATTTTTTCAGAGGATCATGTTCATGGCGCCGGATACGGGAGCATGGGAGCGGGAATACGCCCGCCGCGGGACGATCTGGGCCGGGTCTGCGCACGATCTCCCCGCGGTGCCGGCCGGGTTGCGGGTCCTCGAACTCGGGTGCGGGAACGGGAAGACCCTCCAGGTCCTGCTCCGGCAGGGACTCAGGGTGACCGCGATAGATCTCTCCCCGAGTGCCATGTCCTTAAGCAGGAAGGATTCCGCCACGGGCAGGGAACCGGACCTCTGCGCTGCCGACGCGGAATATCTCCCGTTCCGGGACGGGTCCTTCGACGCGGTGTACGCGGTCCATGTCCTGGGCCATCTGGAGGAGGAGGGCCGGCAGCGGGCCGTATCTGAAATAACGAGGGTCCTTTGCGGGAAGGGGACGCTCATCTTCCGGGACTTCTCCACCGGGGACTTCCGGTACGGCAAGGGAGAGAGCACCGGGCCGGGCTCCTTCCGGCGCGGGACGGGAATCGTCACCCACTATTTCGGACAACCCGAGGTGATGGCCCTCTTCTCACCGTTTGCCTGCAGGACGTTTGCGTTCACTTCCTACCCTCTGCGGGTCCGGGGAGTATCCTACCCCCGGGAAGAGATCACAGCGGTTTTTCAAAAACCGGCCTGATGCGGGAAGTGCATTAAAGTCCCCCGGCCCGCGGGAACGTTTTTTGGTGTTGCAGGACCACATTCCGGACAAGGAGTTTTTGCATGAAAACCCAGTCCGCGTTCGTCGTCCTTCTCATAGGCCTCGTCATCAGCCTCGTCCTGTCAGCTCCCCCGGCCTCTGCCCAGATCGGCGGGGGGCAGGGGTGGATCACGATCAGCTGCAATGTCGATGGCGCATCGGTCAGTTTCGACGGGAGTTACCAGGGAACCACCAGCGGGGGGTCCCTGACGGTCCCGGTCTATGTTACGGGGCAGCCGTTCCAGTCGTTCACGGTGACAAAAGCCGGCTACAGCTCGTACTCCGGCCCGCTCTCGATGCCCGCGGACGGGCAGACCCTGACCTTCTCCGCTGCCATCTACCCGCTGAGCACCCCCACGACCCCGCCGCCCTCCACCGGTTCTGTCTCGATCGACTCGTCGCCCCGGGGTGCAGCGGTGTACTTCAATGGCAACTACCGCGGGCTCTCCCCGGTAGTTGTGAGCGACGTGTACCCGGGTTCCTATTCGGTCGACGTGGAACTCGACGGGTACCAGAGTTATCTCTCGACCGTGACCGTGTACCAGGGCTCGCAGTCGAGTGTCTTTGCAAGCCTCGTCCCTCAGGCAAGAACGGGTTCGCTGTATATCACCTCGGACCCGGCAGGCTCCAGCGTCTTCCTCGACGGGCTCTACCAGGGGATCACGCCGCTCCGCCTGGGCAGTCTCACGTCCGGGACGCACACCCTCCAGCTCGACCATACCGGGTACTATGACTGGCGGTCCCCGGTGACCGTCCCTGCAGGCGGCACCACCACGATCACCGGGACGATGAACCCGCTCCCGGCAAGCAACACCGGCTGGATCTATGTCTCGTCGAGCCCCGGCGGGGCCGCGGTCACGATCGACGGGAACCCGGCGGGCCAGACTCCCGTCAACGGGGCCCTGGAGCTGAGTAATATCCCGGTCGGGGTCCACTCGGTCTCGATCGAACTCGGGGGATACCAGTCCTACCTGACCACCTCGGCGGTGATAGCAAACACCGTCTCGGAAGTGAGCGTCGCACTCCAGCCGACCGCGCCGGCCTCCGGCAGCGGGTCGGTGGCAGTCCAGTCAGCCCCGCCAGGGGCGAATGTCTTTCTGGACAATTCCTTCATCGGGGTGACCCCGCTCACGCTCCCGGACGTACCCGCGGGCAGCCACATCGTCACCGTCCAGCTGGCAGGATACGCCCCGTACTCGGCGTCGGTGGAGGTGGCGGCCGGGACTACGAGCACGGTCTCGGCCCCGCTCTCTGCCGCGACACCGGCAGCCCCCGCTACCTCCGCTCCCCTCATCCCCGGGATTGCTGCCGGGGCCCTGGTTATTGCCGGGGTCATTGCGGTGGGGAAGGATTCACGGGGAAGAAAGCGGGAATAGGGAATGGACTACCCTAGAATAGAGTAAAGTCTTACATGCTCTGTGGAAATTATGAGTGTGACCTCCTCTCTCATCGAAGAAAGCTTCGCTTTCTTCTCGACCTCCCTTGGGTCGATCCCCCAGGGGGGGAAGCAGCGAAGATGCTTTGCATCTTCTCGATTTCACAGTCTGATGACTGCTCAATCAGCCCAAGGGGGCAAGCCCCCTTGACCCCCTTATAGTTTGATAAATTTTCTCCTGATGCAATTCATTTTATACCAATGTTCCATGGGACGAACGGTCTTTAAGGAACACGAATTCCAGAAGAATCTGAAAGGTTCTTCCACGAAGGCGAGGGTCGACAGACCCCGGGCGCCCGTGGCTCGCTCGCTATCCAAAACGAGCCTGTCAGGTTTTTACCAGAGTGAAAAAATCCTTTATATTGTCCTATCCGCGACCTCAACAAAAAAATAAGATCCCTCTTCAACTATGCGATCGGTACAAATCCGGATAGCCGCACCCTGCTTGCCCCGGCAACTTACGCCCGTTTTTTCAGGACAAAGAGGACGATGACCAGGGACAGTGCGACGGTGAGAACACCGAACCCGGAGAGGAAGGGGAACCCCTGCCGGACGGGGGCTGTTGTCGGTAGTACGTAGGAGAGGAGGAGGTTGACCCGTGCGGTGGACCCGGCCGAGACAACGGCGGTAGCGTTGGCCGGTTCGAAACCGCTTTTCTGTAAAACCACGGCATGCGTCCCGGGCGCGATCCCGGGGAAGTCACCGGGAGTGCTCCCCACCATGGCCCCGTCGAGGTAAACATCGGCACCCTCCGGCGAGGAGGTGACGTTGATAGTCCCGGTCTCCGGGACGGTGGCGGGCGATCCTGCCTGGCTGGTGCCCAAAACAATATGGGTGATGGACGGTAGCGAGCTTGTTTTCTGGAATGCCCGGGTGGAATGATCCGGGAAGGTGACCGTGATAGACGATGGTGCGAAATCCGCGGTGATCACCGAGCTGAGGCCGGAGTTCTGGAGCGCGACAGCAGCCTTGGTGAAATCCATCGGGGAAGTCTGGTACTCTGTCCCGGTGGGGACGCTGGACACCGTGGCAAACCCTTTCATCAGGAGGGTTGCCGAGCTCCGGTCCATGGAGATGAGCTCGGGTGGAGCGGAACCCGAGGAAAGGCCTTTTTTCAGCTGGTCCTCGAGCATCGACTGGGGGATCGCGTTCTCCACGAGGCCCTGGAGAGTGAACCGGAAGACTGCGGTCGCATCGCCGTTGCTGTTCACGGTGATGTCAAGGGAGTCCGCGGTGAACGCGGCCGCGGGATGGATGAGGAGGAGGGACAGGCAGATGATCCCGATAAGAACGCGTCCAGTTCCCGGTCTGAGAGTGTACATTGCTAAATTCCTGCCGGATATATGATTGGCGGCGTACTGATCCTTTTATACCGCTGCCGGTATTTATGCGATCGGG
>DASPUR010000184.1:0-14905 GCA_035622795.1 Methanoregula sp.
ACTTCCCGCATCGAGGCCCGAGAGGGCCATGAAGAATTTCGCGAGCGCCAGGAGGTACAGGAAGAGGATGATGTTCCCTATCCCGCCGACCGGCTCCGGGACGAAAACCAGCGGGACGAAGAGACCGGCCGTAAGGACCGCAGCGATGTTTACCCAGGGAGTCACCCGCATGATCCGCGAAGAGTTCGGCGAATAGATCACTTCTTTTCTCATGAGTTTTCTCAGGTTTGCATAGCTCTGCAGGAGCGACGGGCCCCGTCTTCCCTGCGTCCATGCCTTCACCTTTTTTACGAGGCTTGTGAAGAACGGTGCCACCGCAACGACGAGGAGTGTATTGATCACCGCATAAACAACAAAATCCGTATTCATGCGGACCACCCGAGGAATACGATGAGGACGACCACGGTCACGAAGACGTACAGGAGATAGGTATCAAGGCACCCGTTCTGGAACCGTGAGATCCCGCCGGAAAGCCGGACGGAGGCCCGTGCCAGGGGGAGGTAGAGGTACTCCTCAAATACCTTCATGAGCCGGATCTCCGCAGTCCCTTCGGCAAAGATGCAGTTCATCCGGTCGAAGAACGTCCGGTCGTTCCTTGTACGGGTCCGGTAGATCGATTTGAATATAATATCGATCGGCTCGGAGAAGCCGTGGCCGGAATATTCGGTCGCGGGTTGCTGGGACGGGGTCCCGCACCCCCATGTCTCGCTCACACGCACCTCACGGGAGGCGGTGAAGTGAATGACGATATACGCAAGTACCGCCATGCCGAGGAGAAGGAGCCCGACAAGCAGCATATCAGGTATAAACGGCGGGTATCCCGCCAGGGTGAGCAGCTGGAGCGGGAAGAGCCCAAGGAGGACACAGCCGGCAGCAAGGACCGCCGGCGCCGCGAGCATCAGGAAGGGCACTTCGCACGCGTGCCCGCTCTCGCCCGAACGGGGGAGCGCGAGGAAGATCGAGCCGAATCCCTTGACAAAGCAGGCCATGGAGAGTGCGCTTGCCAGGGCAAAGAGGGCGAGGCTGACGAAGAGGAGGACTTTCAACAGCGGGTCGACCGCCGCGACCGATGAGAAGAACGCGGAGAAGATCATCAGCTCGCTTGCAAACCCGTTGAACGGCGGGAGGGCAGCGATCGAGACTGCCCCGATAAAGAAGAGCGCCGATGTGTAGGGCATCCGGTGAGCGAGGCCGCCCATGTGTTCGATGTCCCGGGTATGGGTAGCGTGGACAACCGAACCCGAGGTGAGGAAGAGGAGGCTCTTGAAAAGGGCGTGGTTGAGGGAGTGGAAGAGGGCACCGAGGAGGCTGATCGTGGCGAGGAGGGGGAGACCCGCTGCTGAGAGAATGATGGAGAGACCGATACCTACGAAGACGATACCGATGTTCTCTATGCTGCTGTACGCGAGCATCGCTTTCACGTCATGCTCCTTTAATGCATAGATCACCCCGAGGACGGCGGACGCGGTGCCGGCGGCCAGGATGAGGACTCCCCACCGGATATCCGGCTGGAAGACGAAGAGGAGGAACCGGATCAGCCCGTAGACCGCGATCTTGAGCATGACTCCGGACATGAGGGCCGAGATCGGGGAAGGGCTCGAGGGGTGTGCATAGGGGAGCCACTTGTGGAACGGGATGATGCCCGCTTTTATGGAAAAACCCGCAAAGAGCGAGAGGAACGCAACAGTGGTAAGCGGGAATGACGGGGTAGCGGGCGGGGCCAGGGCAAACGACCCGGTCTGGACAAAGAGCGCGATTATCCCGAACATGACAAAGAGCGTTGAGAGCTGGGTCATGACGAAATAGAATATCCCCGCCTTGGGGGTCTCTTCCGCATCGTATTCGTACATCACGAGGAAAAACGAGCTTGCGGCCATAAGCTCCCAGAAGAGGAGGAACGCGATCGTGGTAGCGGACGCGACCACGAGCACCATGGAGAGAATAAAGATATTCATCGCGGCGCAGAGGACATTCCTGCGGGCTCCCCCCCGCAGGTGTTCGACGTATTCCAGGGAATAGGTGGCAACGCAACCGGCAACCAACGCGATGATAAGGAGGAAGAAGGCCGCGAGCCGGTCGATGGCAAATGACAGCGGGATTACCGGCAGGGGCTGATAGACGGTAAATGCCGTTGTCTGGCCGGTGAGGAGTGTATACAGTGCGGCTGCTGCGAGGAGAACGGAAGCGAGGACGGTCGCTCCCAGAGAGACAGCCCTCAACAGTCGTTTGTCCCCGGAGGAGGCGGCAAGAGCAACGACCGCCCCGGCGGCCAGGAGAACTGCTGACGCAGTGAACAGTAAGGCGATCACCGCTCTCCCTCCATGCTTGTTCTCAGGCGCACCCGGTACTGCCCCCTCACGGTGAGCAGGCGCCCTGTGACCCGGATCCCGGTCACAGGTGCTCCTCCCCATCGGCAATGGCCACAGTCACGGGAGAGGGATCGCGCCGCATCGGGCACATACCCGTGCTGCCCGATCCCCCTGAGCGGAGGCCTGCATGTTCCCGGATCGATCCGGGAAGCTCTGTTTCAGGAACGGGATAAAACCCAAGCGCACTGTAAAAATCCACGAGTTCGGTCTTCGAGTGGAGGTACAGGGTCTCGTGCTTTCCGCACTCTTCGAGGAGGAGTTGCATGACGGACCGGGCGAATCCCCGGAACCGGAACTCTTCGAGAACATAGACCGCGTCTACTTCGAGGCCATCGTGGTGGCGGGAGCAGCGTGCGACACCGATGATTTTTGTCCCGGTGAAGACCGCGAAGATCCGGTCTGTCTTCCGGTTCGCCTTCAACCCGCCGTAATGGACCCAGAGTTCCCGCTCGGCCCGGGCCATCTCGACGCTGCTGAGTTCCCGGACATCCACGGCTTCGGTTGAACCGGGTCTTCCGGAAGCGGGACCTGTGGAGAAGAACGCCCTGCCGATCCGGTGGAAGAAGCGGGGCCGGAAGGTCACAAAACCGCCGCTCTCCTCACCCGCAAGGGAGTAGAGGGTGAGGAGCGTCGCATCCTCGCTCAAAGCCTCAGCATCATCAAACGCAGAGATGGTCGGCACCAGGCTCCTCCTTTCCGGATTCGTGTACCCTGTCAGAAATGCAGCAGTTTTGCATCCAGATCATCGTTTTTATGTCGGTTTAGTTCTGTTACCTTCCGATCGGTATTTAGGTTTACGTCAAAAAACGGTAAAAAACCTGTATTTCACAGAGTTTTTACTCTGAGCGGAACCACCCGCGCAACCGGACCGTGACAAATCCGTTGCCATAATTTCCGGATCCGAAGGATCCGGAGAAATAATCAGGTTTTTCTTCTTTCCGGTGCACCAGGTCCTATTCATCAGCCGGTCAGCATTAAACCGGGAGCAGAGGGGTTCATTCCCTCGTTATGGCCGGAAAATCTTCCGGAACCTCAAAATACCGGGGTTTCGCAGTCCGGCCCCACGATCCGGCCGCCGGCAGGTTTCTTCCCGGTTTTTTTCCCGGTTTTTTAAAGGAGCGCGAGATCGATCTCTTTTTTTATCCGGTCGTACGCGATCCTGCCGATCCGGGTCACCCGTCCGTTGACGAGTACGAGGGGGATCGGGGGGTGCTCGTTCTCGATGATCGCCCTGATCCGGCCGGGGATGCCGTCGTCGAGGAGCGTCAGGGTGAGATCCACATCCTGCCCGTACTCTTCGGCGACACGCGATCTGAGGGCGTCGAACGCCTTTACGAGCTGACCGTCCGGGTGGCAGTCAGAGAGGCCACAGGTACGGGTAGCATCGCAGGGAAAGGGGGAACAGGATGTGTAGGAAAACCCGATGATCTCGAGCGTGACACGTGCCATGCCGGATCTATTTGTCGGTACGCTATTTGAGAATTGGGAAACGTGATATGCGGAATTGGCCGGTTTACCCAGCCTCCTCTGTTATTTCAAGACCTGGAGAGTAGTCTTGACCGTATCGACCTGACCTTGGGATGGAGGTGAGGTCGTGGTCTGTTCCTGTGCTGCGGTAATGTTAAAAGATGCATATCCATAGGCCCCAAGGTTCGGGTTATCGGAAAAAGCTGCAAACGAATAGCCCCCGCCCCATGTGGTTATGGGAGGTAAGCCGGACAGGTTTACTTTCACTGACCAGGAATTGTTTCCGCAGAATCCCGCATAAACGACGGTGCTTCCTTCAAAGGCAGGATAGTGTGCTTTCAAGGGTTTCCATGCCGGATCGATCAGAATATTGATCTTCTCTCCCGCTTCCAGATCGGTACTTCCGTTCACCGTGAAGATGTCCCCGACCTGATGATCGCTCACCGGATCAACGTAGATAACCGGGGTCAGCGTAAAAAAGGTGATGTTTTCACTGGTATTTCCGGAACCGGAATGCCATATCGCATTCTCCAGAATATCCGCCGCATCGAGCCCGTTCATCTTCCCTTCCCGTATTCTCCTGAGATCGATGATTACTCCGCCAAGGGGGCCGTGTACCTCCTCATGATCTTCGTCAATTCTCGCGGTGATGGAAAACTGGTTCTTCTGGTACGGATACTGGAAAATAATCCGGTGCTGATATCCGGGCAGAACGGAAGTCTGCCTTTCGGAAAAATTGACTGCGATTGATCCGTTCGGCCGAACCGGAAGGTCCGTTTCCCAGTACGTGTTGTTTCCGAACATCCATATCCGCACCTCAGAGATATCCCGATCCGGCACCGTCTGGTTGAACGTGAAAGGATAGCCTTTGGTAATCGTAAAAGTTCTGTTGTCCTGAAACCGGCAGAGAGGCACCGACGAAAAATTATCACGGATCTGCGGCGCTGGTGTCGTAATGAGAATTGGCCTGGTCGTACCAGGGATCAGTTGCCGATCCGCCGGTGCTGCATTCTGACAACCGGCAACTAGTGCAAAAGTGGCCAGCACGAACAGCAGAATTACTGCATATATCTCAGAATTGCCCACGAAAAAAAGAGGCAATCATCCATGATAAATATGTTCATAAATATGATTTGTAAAAATGAATTTCCTGCATTATTCAGAACAGCAGGAAAATAATTCTTCTTCACATGAACCGTTCGAACCGGTCCTTCTTGGCATAACAGACCGGACAGGTCTCCGGCGGCCCGTCGCGTGCACAAAGATAGCCGCATACCCTGCAGCGCCATACCGGGTAAGCAAGCACGGGAGCCGGACCTGCTGCGGTCGGGACCGTCTTCAGGGCCCGGGTTTTCGATCGCTCGGCGCGCGGCGGCCTGCGCTCGGGTACTGGGACAACCTTCTGCTGCCCGGACTTAATTGCGTCGCTGACGTAAAGTGCACAATAGCACGCCCCGAACTGGGCGAGATCGGGGTCGCGATAATAACAGGGGCAGATGATATCGAGGTCTTCTTCCTTCTTCCCGGAGGCCAGCCGGCAGGGGCACGACGGGTACCCGTAGCGCTGCTCATTTTTCATGTACCCCCGCACGAGGTTTTTGGTGAACTCCGTATCGGGGTTGAGATTGTACCCCCCCTTCTTTGCCTCGGTCTCCAGCCTCCCGTAAACCTTCTCGACTTCCTCTTCCGCTATGCCGACAAAATTCATCCTCGAAGCGCCTCCCGGATCTCCTTCTCCTGGAAGCCGACGATGATTTTCCGGTCGCCTATTACCAGCGTGGGGAAGGACCCCTTCGGGTTGAACCGTTCAACCGTGTCGATCGTCTCTTCGCGTTCAGGGCCCTCAAGCAGGTCAACATAGACATAATCGAATTCGATACCGAGTTCGCGGAGCAGCTCCTTTGTCTTGTTGCACCAGCCGCAGGTGCTGAGCGCATACAACATCACTCGTCCGGTTTTCCTGCCATTGACGTGTTCAATTCCCATCGGATCACCGTTGTTCTTCGTGCAGGAAGATGGCCGGACCTACTATAAATATACTCGGGAGTCCCCCTGCCGTTCGTGTCCTCCGGCGTTGTCTTCCCCCGTGCCCGGTGGCGGTTCGGGTATCGTTAATTACTATTCCGGCACATAAGCTGTGGAAATCATGAAGGCGGTTCTGGGTCTCGAAGACGGACAGGTTGTTGTCGGGGAAGGGTTCGGCGCAGAAGGGGAATGCGCCGGCGAACTGGTATTCAACACCCAGATGACCGGGTACATGGAATCGCTCACCGACCCGAGTTACTTCGGCCAGATCCTGATGTTCACCTTCCCCCTCATCGGCGATTACGGCGTTGATGAACAGAACTTCCAGAACCGGAAGGTCCGTGCCCTCGGGTGTATCACCCGGGAGATCTGCGAAAAACCCGATGCAAACCCGTCGATCCGCACGTTTTTTGAGGAGAACCGCCTTCTCGGGATGGCCGGGGTCGACACCCGTGCCCTGACCATACGGCTCCGGGTCCACGGTACCATGCGGGCAGCCCTTGTCGTGGGAAGCGACGACGGGGATTACGCTGTCCGTCTCGCCCGGAGGACCCCGACGATTTGCGATATCACGCCTATCCCCGAAGTCTCCTGCAAAGAGCCCTACCGGATCTGCGGTACCGGGAAGAAGATTGCCGTGATCGACCTTGGCATAAAGAAGAACATGCTCCAGAGCCTCTCCGATCGGGGAGGCGACCTCTATGTCTTCCCGTACAATGCGAAAGCCGACGAGATCCTCGCGTGCAGGCCCGATGCCCTTTTCATCAGCAACGGGCCCGGGGACCCCAAGCAGGCAACCGACGCGATCCAGTGCATCCGCGACCTTCTCGGCCGGATGCCGGTCTTTGGTATCTGCATGGGCAACCAGGTCTCGGCCCTCGCGGTCGGTGGCGATACCTATAAGCTCAAGTTCGGCCACCGGGGCGCGAACCAGCCTGTGCGGTACCGGGACGGCAGGATCTTCATCACCACCCAGAACCACGGTTTCTGCGTGGACCCCGAATCCCTGCCGGAGGGGTGCGAGGTCACGTACTCGAATGTCAACGACGGCACGGTGGAAGGGTTCGAGAACCGGGACCTCGGCCTCACCACAGTCCAGTTCCACCCCGAGGCGCATGGCGGCCCCCGCGATACGGAAGCGCATTTCTTCAACGCTCTCTTCAGGAGGATCGCATAAATGCCGAAACGGACTGACATCAAAAAAGTCCTCCTGATAGGTTCAGGGCCGATCCAGATCGGGCAGGCAGCGGAGTTCGATTTCTCGGGTTCCCAGGCGTGCCGCTCGCTCCGGGAAGAGGGAGTGGAGGTCGTCCTGGTCAACTCGAACCCGGCAACGATCATGACCGACCCGGATATGGCCGATGAGATCTACATCGAACCCCTCCGCGCCGACTTCATCGCAAAGATTATCGAGAAAGAGAGGCCGGATGGGATCCTCTCAGGGATGGGGGGCCAGACCGGCCTGAACCTTACCGCCGAACTTGCCGAGATGGGGGCCTTAAAGGACGTGGAGATCCTCGGGACTCCGCTCGAGGCAATCTACAAAGGGGAGGATCGGGAAAAATTCCGGGACCTCATGAACGCGATCGGCGAGCCGGTACCGAAGAGTGTGGTCATCAACTCGCTCAGCCAGATAGATGAGGCCATCCGGGAGGTCGGCCTCCCGGCTGTCGTCCGGCCGGCCTATACGCTGGGAGGTGCCGGCGGCGGGATCGGGAAGACAAAAGAGGAGCTGGCCCGGATCATCGAGCTCGGACTCTCACGCTCCCGGATCCACCAGGTGCTCATCGAGGAGAGCGTTCTTGGCTGGAAGGAGATCGAATTCGAGGTGATGCGGGACGCCGCCGATACCTGCATCATCGTCTGTGGGATGGAGAACGTGGACCCGATGGGGATCCATACCGGCGAGAGTGTCGTCGTCGCACCGATCCTGACCCTTCGCGACGACGAGTACCAGATGATGCGGAGCGCCGCAATCCATATCATCAGGGCCCTCGATGTCCAGGGGGGCTGCAACGTCCAGTTCGCGTTCCGGGACGGGGACTACCGGGTCATCGAGGTCAACCCCCGGGTATCCCGGTCCTCGGCCCTCGCGTCAAAGGCGACCGGTTACCCGATTGCACGGGTCGCCGCAAAGATAGCGATCGGCATGCGTCTTGACGAGATCACCAACTCCGTGACCGGGTGCACGCCTGCATCGTTCGAGCCGACCATCGATTATATCGTCGTGAAAGTCCCGCGCTGGCCCTTCGACAAGTTCAAGGGCGCCGACCGGACGCTCTCGACCTCTATGAAGAGCACCGGGGAGGTCATGGCCATCGGCCGCACCCTCGAAGAAGCCTTCATGAAGGCGAAACGCTCCCTCGACACCGATGTCCGGTCCCACACGAGCCAGAGCGAGATCCGGATGATCCTCACCCGGCCGACCGATGAGCGGTTCCACTGCCTCTTCGACGCGTTCCGGCAGGGCTTCACGCTCGCCGAGATCGCAAACCTCACCTCCATAACACCGTTCTTCCTCGAGAAGATCCGGAACATCGTCGATTTCGAGAAGCACCTTGCCTCCCGCCACGGGGCTGCAGACATCGAGAGGGCGAAGAAGTTCGGGTTCTCGGACGTGGAGATAGCAAAGATCACCGGCCTCCGGATCGACGACATCCGGATTACTGCGGGCCTCCCGTCGTACAAGATGGTAGACACGTGCGCCGCGGAATTCCCGGCAAGCACGCCCTATTTCTACTCCACCCGGGAGCCGGTCTGCGAGATTGTTCCGAACGACCGGCAGAAGGTGCTCATCCTCGGGTCCGGCCCCATCCGTATCGGGCAGGGAATCGAGTTCGACTACTGCACCGTCCACGCTGTCCAGGCGCTCCGGGAGGAAAATGTCGAGGTTCATATCGTCAACAATAACCCGGAGACCGTTTCCACCGATTTCGACACTTCCGACCGGCTCTTCTTCGAACCGATGCAGCTGGAAGATGTCATGAACATCCTCCGGAAAGACCACTACCACGGGGTGATGGTCCAGTTCGGCGGGCAGAACGCGGTCAACCTCGCGGTTCCCATCGAAAAGGAGCTCCAGAGGCTGGGACTTCCCACCAGGATCCTGGGGACAAGCCCCGATGCCATGGACATAGCCGAGGACCGGGACCGCTTCAGCGTTCTCCTCGACCGGCTGGAGATCCCAAGCCCCCCCAATGCCTCGGCACGGTCGAAAGAGGAGGCACGGGAGAAGGCCGGGAAGATCGGGTACCCGGTCCTAGTCCGGCCTTCCTACGTCCTCGGAGGGCGGGCGATGGAGATAGTCCACGACGCCGGGGACCTCGAGGCATACATGAAGAAGGAAGAGGTACTGGCAAGCCCCCAGCACCCGGTGCTCATCGACTCGTACCTCGGCCATGCGGTCGAGCTGGACGTGGATGCGGTCTGCGACGGCACCGATGTCCTCATCGGCGGGATTATGGAGCATATCGAGCAGGCCGGGATCCATTCCGGAGACTCGGCCTGCGTTATCCCCACGCAGTCCCTCCCTCCCGCGGTCGTTGAGACCGTGAGGGAATATACCCGGAAGATCGCACTCGGCCTTGGCGTCGTAGGGCTCGTAAACCTCCAGCTCGCCGTCCAGGACAATGTCGTCTATGTCCTCGAAGCTAACCCACGGGCGAGCAGGACCGTGCCCTTCGTCTCGAAGGCAACCGGAATTCCGGTCGCGAAGCTCGCGGCAAAAGTGATGGTAGGGAGGAAACTTTCCGAACTCGGGTACCGCGAGCGGGAAATCGGACACGTCGCGGTCAAGGAGGTCCTTCTCCCGTTCAACAAACTGGCCGGGGTCGATACCATGCTCGGACCCGAAATGAAGAGTACCGGGGAAGTCATGGGAATCGATTACGACTTCGGTCTTGCGTTCTACAAGGCGTCCATCTCCGCGGACAACGAACTGCCCCTCAAGGGCAATATCTTCGTCTCGGTCAATATAGCCCAGAAAGACGAGGTCATCCCGATAGCCCGCCAGCTCCGGGACCTCGGGCTTACCCTCTACGGCACCGAGGGGACGGTCGATTACCTGTACGAGGCCGGTGTCGAGGCCCACCTCGTCCGGAAGGTCCAGGAAGGATCCCCGAACGTGCTGGACATGATGCGGCATGGCGAGGTCCGGCTCATCATCAATACCCCGCAGGGTCGCCAGTCACGCGAAGACCACTACCAGATCATGCGTGCCGCAGTGGATCTCGGGATCCCCTACATTACCACGCTGCAGGCGGCGCGGGCGGCTGCCCTTGCCATAGATGCGATCAAACGCGAGAAGATGACTCTTGAGCCGCTCAGCCATTACCTGAAGTAGACACCGTCGACAGGACCAGAGGATTCTTCAGGGCGTGCCGGTGCGGAAGCTCTGGCTTTAAGCCATTCTCTTTCCAAAATGAGCCCGTGCGTTGAAAAAGTAATAGAATATCCTTATATACCGAAATAACCAAAAAAAGATGCATGAAGAAACTTCTTGTTGTTCTCGCAATCCTGTTCATCGGGATTCTGCTCGCGGGATGCACATCCCAGCCGGCAACACCCGCGGCTACACCGGCACCAACCCCTGTCCCGACGACCGAAGTTGTCACTGCAGTCCCGACCGCTGTTCCGACTGCAGTTCCGACCGCGAACGCTACCCCGAATGCAACACCAACCGCTACCCCGACTCCGACACCGACCCCCCAGCCCACGATCACGATCACATTCACTCCTGACCTGACGCTTTCGCCCGGTGCAACGGTAATCGTCAAAGCAGGCACCAAAGTGATCTGGACGAACAACGACCCGCTCAAGCCCCACGGCATTACCGCCGACAATGTCCAGACCGGAGCTTACTTTGGCGGCATGAACGCAATCAACATCCCCTATGGGCAGAGCTACTCGGTGACCTTCGATAAGCCCGGTGCGTACGACTACTCGACCGGACCATTCCAGCCCCAGACGCAGGGCAAGATCATCGTAACCTCGTAAAAATTTTAAAAACAAATACCGTTCAGGAAAAACCTGGACACCTTTTTTATTGTTCTTGGGGATAAATCCGGGGTTTTTTAAAGGTCCCCGTACTCCACGGATCCGGGATTGGATCGCAGCGCAGGATGGCGCACTGCCGGAGCCTGCTCTCCATACCATAAAAATCCCGGCCCGTCCTTCCCTTCTTGGGATATATATGCAGTGAGGGCCAATCTGTAAGTACAGAAAAGGAAAAAGGAGCGAACAGCCAATGGGAAAAGGGACTATTGTACTTGCGTATTCCGGGGGGCTCGACACTTCGATCTGCATACCGCTCCTGAAGGAGCGGTACGACTATGACCGGGTCGTCACGGTGGCGGTGAATGTCGGCCAGAGCGACGAGGAGATTAAGATTGCGACCAGAAAAGGCAGGAAACTCGCCGACAAGCACTACACCATCGATGCCCGCGAAAAATTCGTGAGGGACCATATTTTCCCTGCGATCAAGGCGAACGGTTCCTATGAAGGATACCCGATGGGGACGTCGCTCGCGCGGCCGCTTATTGCCGAAGAAGTTGTCAGGATCGCCAGAAAGGAAGGGGCAACTGCCGTCGGTCACGGCTGCACGGGGAAAGGAAACGACCAGCTCAGGTTCGACGTTGTCATCCGGGGAGCCGGCCTCGACGTCGTAGCGCCTATCCGGGAGCACAACCTCACCCGGGAATGGGAGATCGGGTACGCGGTGGAACACAACATCCCCGTGCCCGTAAAAAAAGAGAAGCCGTGGAGCATGGATGAGAACTGCTGGAGCCGGAGTATAGAAGGGGGCAGGCTTGAGGACCCCGCATACCACCCCCCCGAGGAGATCTATCTCTGGACCGCGCCAATGGAGAAGACTCCCGACAAACCGCAGAAGCTTTCCATACGGTTCAGCGACGGGGTCCCGGTAGCATTGAACGGGAAGAAACTCGGCGGATACGAGCTGATACAAAAACTCAACCTCCTTGCCGGGAAGCACGGGATCGGCCGCAACGACATGATCGAGGACCGGATCCTCGGGCTCAAGGCACGGGAGAACTACGAGCACCCGGCAGCGACCGTCATCCTCGCTGCCCACCGGGACCTCGAAGCGCTTGTCCTTACCCGGCAGGAACTCAGGTTCAAGCGGATGGTGGACGACGAGTGGTCGGAGCTCGCCTACATGGGACTGGTGTACGAACCCTTGTATGCCGCCCTCAGCGCCTTCATCGATACGACCCAGAAGAGGGTGAACGGCACCGTGGATCTCGAACTCTTCAAGGGCAGCCTGAGGATCCTCGGGAGGAGCTCTCCCGACGCGATCTACTCAGGCGAGATGGTCTCCTTCGACAGCGGTGCTATCGACCAGTGCCATGCCATCGGAGTCTCCCAGTACTTCGGTATCCAGGGAAGGATGGTCCGGAAGCTGCGGCAGGAAAAGAAAAAATAGTTCTAATCTGTAGAAATCGTCTGGTTCGCACTAAGTGGATCTTGTGAGGGTGACCCCCTCTCTCGCTCCAAGAGTGCTGATGCATTCAGGAGAAGATCTTCGATCTTCTCCTGCCGCAGGTCTGATGACCTTGCGGCATTCTCGACCTCCCTTCGGTCGGTCCCCAGAGGGGGAGTCCGAATGGTTCAGCAGGACCATGAGGATGCAGAAGAATCCGAAGGATTCTTCGAAGCAACCCAAGGGGGCAAGCCCCCTTGACCCCCGCATTCTGTTCAGGAGGTTTCTCAATAGTTTCGCGTGCCCAGCCATGCTCCACGGTCAGAACGGTCATCAGACCGCGGGGAGGAGAAGAATCTGGAGGATTCTTCGCGGGGCGAGCCCCGATCAGGCGGCGAGCACCCGTGGCCACATCGCAAAAAATCAAAGGATTTGTTAGGTTTTCAATAGAGCCAATAGTTCTTTTTTTCCCGGACGCATGGCCCCTATCTCATTAAACATTTTAGGGCAGATCTCCTTTTTCAAAAATATCGAAACGTATAAGGATTGACAGGGGAGAATCCGGTAGTATGTGCGCCGGTTTTTTTTCGCGGTTTACCAGGCCAAAACCCCATATCGTCGAAAGCCCGCCTCCGCCGGCGATTACGCACGGCCCCGGCATGCAGGTGCCCGAGTACAAGAACAAACCGTATTTCATCGTGGCTTCCGTGGAGATGGGGAATACCACGACCAAGTGCATCCTGACCGGCGTGAACCTCGAGACCGGGATGTCGTACGTCATCAACAAGACCGTCAGCATGAGCCGGGACATACGCAAGCCGAAGCCGGGGGAGAAGATCTTCGGGGCCACACTCGACGGGACCGAACTGACGCGGGAGGCCGTGACCGAACTCGTCCGCGATACGCTCGTCAGGTGCCACAAGGAAGCGCACCTCGATATCCAGAAAGACCTCGATTTTGTCGTGCGGAGCACCGGCGTTGTCGCGGAGATGGAGTCGCCGGACCAGGTGGGGGACTTTGTCATCGCACTTGCAAACGGCTGCCTCATGGCAGGAGTGCCCCCCAGGAAGATGACCCCGCCGATGTCAAAGGCAAACCAGCCCGAGAAACTGCAGCCGTTCTCGTTTGCGGACAAGGTGGTCTTCATCGGGGCGGTTGCCGGGGTCATTCCCCCGGTGGGATCGACCGGCGTGGAGATGGTCGCAAACGAGATGGAAGGGGAACTGGCGATGGCCGGGATCAAAGAAGGCGCCAAGTGGACCCCCGTGGACTTCCGCAACCCGTGCGTTTCAGTCGACTTCGGGACTACGCTCGATGGCAGGATCACGAGCGATGTCGCTGCCGACGATCCCAACCCGTTTGCAAAGACCGTGGGAAATTTCTGCGGCCTTGCCGGTGCTATCCCCGATGCGATCGTCAGGGGAACCGGTCTTGTCGATGACCGGACGGGAACGGCCCTCGATATTTTCGGCGAGCACAGTGTGGCCGGCGGCCTCTTTTCCGGTGGCAACCGGAAGATTATCGACGGGTTCGTGGACCGGTGCCACGAACATATCGATATACGGATCGTCCCATCCGACCGTGACCGGTTTGGGCGGGTGCCGGTCAATGCGAGGCTCGCGGCGGAATCGGGGATCGCGATGATCGGCTGTGACTGCGGGGTGAACTCGAGCGACCTTCCGAAGCTGGTCGGGATCGGTTCCGAGATCCACCGGAACTACAACATGGCCACGCTCAACGAGGTGGTTGACCGGGTATGCGCACGGATGGCGCTGCGCCTCATCGATGTCGCGGTCGATAAGAAACTCGTCCCGCGGAACGCCTCGATCGGGTTCACCGGCCGGGCCGCGATCTCGGGACGGAAGCCGGAATACATCCTTGAGGGGATCACCGGGCGTAACCTCTTCGACGACCCGAACGATCACCTCGTTTTTGTCGACGACGGTCTCGCACGCGGCGCCGCCCTTATGGGGCGCTGCATGAACTCCCTGGGCAAACCCCGGAACCCGATCGGCGGAGTCCGGGGCGGCCCGTGCATCATGAGCAGGCGGATCAGGATCGGCAAGTGATCCACGCTTACGGAACGATACCGACGGGTATAAAACAACCGGGGAAAAACGGTGTAACAATGGAAGATGAAGAGCAGCTCTACGATATCCTGATCCCGCCGGGAGTCCCGAGGAAACTGATCATCGAGATATCGACAAAATTTGATGTCAAGGTTGTTGAACGCCTTGAAAAACTGAAGTTCGCCAACATGGAGGGCGACGAGAGGAACCTGCTTGCGTTCCGGGGCAGGCTCGACGTGATCCGGCAGGTTGAGCAGTACATGCTCAGGCAGCTCGACGAGTTTGTAAAAGAGAAGTAGTTTTTTTTAATTTTTGAGGAGCCGGACCAGAAGCGCCTTCTGGGCATGGAGCCGGTTCTCTGCTTCGTCCCAGACGAGGCTCTGTCCGCCTTCCATGACATCGTCGGTGATCTCCTCGCCCCGGTGGGCGGGGAGGCAGTGGAGCACCCGTGCATCCGGCGAGGCGTGCCGGAGGAGATTGGAGTCGACCGTGAACTTCCGGAACGACTGGATCCGCTCCTCGCGCTCTTTCTCGTC
>DASPUR010000185.1:0-11594 GCA_035622795.1 Methanoregula sp.
AAAGAGCATCAGGGGCACGAGTTTCCAGTCAACATCGTCCTTGTACCCGATGTACAGGATGAGGAAGAGGAAGGGGAGGATAAAGACCGACGGCCGGTACGAGAGCATGAGGAGGGCCATGTTCGGCATGGAGATAAAAAAGAGCGTTGCGAGGAGCTTGTGCTCTTTTTCCTTCAGGATCAGCCCGGAATAGAAATAAAAAGAACCTATGAGGAGGAAGACAAAGAAGAGCGTGAATACGAACGCGGCGTCGATGGAGGAGAGGCCGGTCATCTTTGCAACCGTGGACCCGAAGAGCCAGAGCCCGAAGGGGTAATTATAAGGGTTGATGCCGCTGCCCGCGTTGGAGACCTCGTTTCCCATATTCTCGTAGAATCCCGAGAGCGAGCTGGACTCAGCCATCTTCCCGGTATGGAAGAGATGGGTATAGTCATCCGTGCCGTACAGCCTGCCGAAGTCGAGGAAGGGTACGACAAACGATACCAGGATTACAGCTGCCAGGAACAGGAGCAGGACCGCAAAGCATTTGTTTGCGGCAATGTACGATCTCAGGTCCCCCCAAAAAAGCGAGAGGGAATTCCTGCTGAATCTGCCTTGTATTGATCTCATTGGTCACCGTCAAAACAGACCCGTTTTTAATTGAAGGTATGCAATGCAGCGGTGCAAGGCATCCCGGGGTTTTCCCGTCCTTTCACGCCGGTGACAGTAGTGCGGGGACACCCGTGATGTCTGCAATGCCCCGGTTTCCGGAGGACCCGGGCCGGCCAGGCGGCACGCCCGCCGGTCTCCGGCGGACGCGGCTGCCGGGCAGATGCCTTGCATACCTTATTGGCCATGTGGCTGTTCTTTTGCTTTTCATCATGCGGAAGAATACTGTAACCGTACGGTATGCGGTTCTTGCCGCCGGCCTTCTTGTTTTTCTCCTGGTCCCGGCAGCCGCTGCAGTCACCCCGGTCGCCCACCCGGCCCTCCTCTTCCACGACATCTCTGAGACCCCGGGCTTCCAGTACAGCACGGTCGATCCGTGGAAGTCCTGGCAGCAGAGTATCATGAGCGAGGCGAATGTCGCGCTCACCAAGGACTTCACGACAAACATGGGTGCGTACGACCGGGTCTTCTACCGGGCGGATTTCGCCCGCGACGCCGGGTTTGCCTACCAGATCACGAAGAACCCGGATTATGCCAGGAAGGCAGAGGAGGCCCTCCTTCACCTCGATACCGGCACGGTTACCATGCCCACTGACAACGCCCTTGCGCTCGGGAGCTATTCGGTGGCGTACGACCTCGTCCAGCCGACGCTCGACCCCGGCAGCGATGCGACGATACGGGACAAGCTCGCGACGCTCGCGGATACCGTGTATAAATCCCTCAATGACAACGGTACAAAACCGCAGTATGTCTCGTTTGCCGATTACCACGGGCAGGAGTACCCGATGGTGGGAATCGCCTCGGCAGCCCTCGCGGACTACACCAACCCGAACCACCTGCCCCTCTCCTCGACCCCGGACGACTGGCTGAAGGTGGGGACGGACTATCTCTTTGTGGACGACAAGCTCCATAGCTACAACCGGTCGCTCTTCTCGTTCGGGTTCGACGAGGAATCGGGCAAACACCTCAACGGGGCGTACAAGTCGTACGTCATAGAGGACTTCGCGTGGTGGCTGCAGATCTACAACCACTTCTACCAGATAAACCCCTTCGAGAAATACCCTGCCGCAGAAAAAGCGTTCACCTCCGAGACCTGGGAGAGTCTCCCCAATCTCTACGGGAACGACTACGTGACGAGCGGGAACCTCAAGTGGACCTACCACCGGGACTTTGCGAGCCTCATGAACGACTCGGACCGGTCCCACGTGCTGAACTTCGACGAGCGCCTCGAGAGCGAGAACATTCTGCCGTATTCGCAGGAACTCGGGGGCGGAGCGGAACCGGTGGACCTCCTCTACAGCACGTTCGGGAACTACAATTCCCTCCCGCGGAGCTTCCCGGATACGACCAGCCACCTTGACCCGGCCGCCGTCTTCCAGGTGATCCGGAGCGGCTGGCAGCAGGACGCGGACTGGATGTCGATGGTCACCTGGAACGTGGTCTCGAACAGCAACCGCGACATGGCGCACATGGACCAGATGGGGATCGAGTACTACAGCCGGGGTGACCTGCTCCTCGCCGACGCGGGCGAGAACAAGTACGTCCTGGACATGCTGTACGGGGAGAACGAGATACACCACAACACCATCGCGATCGAGGACCCGCGCACCCCCTTCCCGCCGGCTTCGTGGTCGGGCAGCGCCGCCCGGGGGATCTACAAAGGGGATTCCTATTCCGGTGTCGTAACGCCGGTCACGGTCCCGGCAGCCATAGAAACCCCCTGGCTCACGGGTATCGACGTGCATGCGGACATAACCACCGTGATGGGGGACGCGTACGGGCAAAAGCATGTGCTCTCCTCGCCGGTGAAGTATTCGCGGACGGTCCTGTACCCCGAGTCCGGGTACTTCCTGATCATCGACCGGTTCGAGGGGACCGAGCCCTGGATCTACGATACGATCTTCCGGCCCACGAGCCTCGTGACCACCCCGTCGGTCATGGTCAACCACGATGTGGCCCCTTCGGATGTGGGCCACGTGAACGGGCAGCTCACGCTCGAAGGCAGGGACTATGACTGGCTCTCGCAGCAGTACAAGAGCTATACCACCGCCCCGGGCTCCACCGGTTCTATCGGGTGGTCCACGACCAACCCCTACGGCCGAAGCGTGGGGCTGGACATCTTCTCGGCCCCTTCTTCGGAGATCGGGGTTGACAAACTCGTGGGCAGGATCGGCGGTTACGACGGGCGATCGGAGGTCTTCTCCCCGGTCCTCTTCCTCCGATCCCCGGCAGGAAACGACCTCTACCGGATAACGGCGCTCCTCTCCGCCTACCCGGACGAGGAGAAGAAGACGGCCGAAGAGATCCCCGTCACCGGCAACGGACGGGCGGTCCACGTCAGCGCTTCCGGAGGCGACGACTACGTGTACGCGGGGGACGGCTCTGCGGCCTCCTTTGCCGGGTTCACCACCGACGCCGAGGTGGCGTTGGTCCGGAAGACACCGGCGGCTACGGAAGTGACCCTGATCGGCGGGAGCTACCTCAGCGCCGGCAGCGACCAGCTGGTCGCCCTCTCCGAAAAGGTCAGTTACTTCACCGCCCGCAAGACCCCGGAGGGGATCGACCGGTTCACGAGCGGGGACGCGGCCCTCCAGGCAAACCTTTTCGGCAGCAACCCCGGTGTCGTGACCCCCGGGCCGTCAGCCACCCTCCCGGTCGTGACCCCCCCGGCAACTGCCATGATGGCCGGATCGTCACCTTCCACCGGCCCGGATAGTACCGCCGGAGCAGTATCCGGCGCAGGATTGTACGGGACTCTCACCGGGTGGATCAAGAGTATCCTGAAACTGCTCCTCTCCCCGGCAAAGTAACCAGGCGGGTGGAGCGGCCCGCTTCTTTTTTTCCCGGACCGGGAGGTTTCCTCCTCCCTGTTCCGCAGGCCTGTCCACGCGGCCCTGCATCCACGGTGATCCGGCCCGCACAAACGAGAGCGGCCGGCAAAAACAGGACCGGTGAAACGGCAAAGAAGAGACTAATACGGGAATTTATTCCGCCCTGCCGGGCAGGGGCGCCAGCGCATCGCGCCCGGGGAAGAGCGGGCTCCCGTTGCCGGCCGGGGAGAAGATGGAGTCGGTGCACCCCGTGATCTCCACCATCACTGCCTTGCACTGGACCGGATGGCCGGCTTTTGTCACCGTCCCCTTCCCGGCGAGGAGGAACTGCTTTGTATCGCGGACACTTCCCGCGGTGGTCACCGTGCAGAACTGCCGGTCAACCCCGGAGACGACGCCCTGCATGAACCGGGAGAACGCATCCCGGCTCCCTTCGGCGATAAATTCCGTAAACGCCTGCCCGGCGATACGGTCCTGCGGTTTTCCTATCATATGGGCACCGGACGGGTTGATACCGGTGATCCTGCCCGATGGGTCCAGGGTGATGTTTCCCACCGGGGCCGTATCATACAGCTCCCGGTACTGCTTCTCGGCGATTTCACCGAGCTTCTGGAGCTTCCGGAGCTCCTCGTTCTGCTTATGAAGCTCCACCTGGTGGAGCTGCAGCTCCTGGAGGAGGTTCTGGGACCGCTCGAAATACGACTTCATCTCGGAGATATCCCGGCAGCTGATCTGGAACTCGGTCTTCTCCCCCCGATCGTTGAAGATCGCACGCGCCGTCACATGGTACGAATACTCGATCGCCGAGGGCGAAGTGACTTCCATTTCGATGGTCTTCACCGGAGCCTCCCGGGTCAGCTGGGCGATCGCCCGGACCAGGGGCTCGTTGTTCGGGGAGGGGACGAGGTCAAAGAGCTTCTTTCCGAGGATATCACTCTCCCCCCTCCCGAAGAACCTGCAGAACGCCGGGTTCGCAAACGAGAGCGTGAACGCGGGGGAGAACCTGCAGATCAGGTCGGTCTGGTCCTCCACAACGGCCTTGTACTTCAGGGAGCACTGGCTGAGGGCGTTCTCCGCGAGTTTCCAGTCGTTGATGTCCCCGATGATGCCGATGATGCCGATGAGCCGGTCGTCCTCCTTCATCGGCTGGGCGACGATCCGGACCCAGTGGGGGTTGCCGTCCTTATCGATAACCTGGGAATCAAACGGGGCGGACCCGCCGTTCTGCGCCTCCCTGAGCTGGAGGCCGAGGAGGTGCCGGTTATCCGAGGAGACAAGGACGTAGAAATGTTTCCCCACGAGTTCTTCCGGTGAATACCCGAGGATCTTCCGGATCGCCGGGCTGATATAACTGATCTTACCGTCCGGGTCGGCGGTGAAGATGATGGAGCTCAGGCCCTCGACCAGGCTCCGGTACTTGACCTCCGACTTCCGGATCCGTGCTTCAGCGATGCGGCGATCGGTGATGTCGGTGATGACCCCCATGAAAAAGTCGTTTTCCATGGCTTTTCCGCCCAGGAGCGAGACGGAGAGATCCACGCAGAAGCCGGAGCTGTCCTTCCGGATGAACTTGCACTCGATCGAGCCGGCCTCCTTCTGGTCCACCGTTTTCCTGAGGTATGCCTGGCACTTCTCGATATCGGCCGGGGAGACGAAGTTAAAGATGTTCTTGCCGTCGAGTGCCTGGGCGTCCGCGTACCCGAGATACCGGGCCGTCTGCCGGTTTGCCATCCGGATCTTCCATGCCGGGTCGAAGATGACGATCCCCTTGGGCGATGCCTCGATGATGGTCCGGTAATAAGCCTCGCTCTGGCGCAAGGCATCCTCCGCCTTCTTCCAGGCCGTTATGTCGGTCACGACGGCAAGCCCGCCTGCGAAGGCACCCGACTCATCGAAGAACGGTGTGGAGGTGAGGGCCGAGCTGATCCTGCCGCCGTCCTTTTTCACGAACCCGATGTCCTGTGTGCGGTACACGCTTTTTTCCCTGCTCTGGGTCTCGAGCATCTTCCGGGCGAGGGACTTTTCTGCGTCGTCGATGAAGCTGGTGAACGGGTGGCCAAGCATCTCCTCAACGCTGTACCCGAGCATGTCTGCCATGCGCCGGTTCAGGAACGTTGTCCGGGCCGATTCATCGAAGACCCAGATGCCGTCGTGGGCAAGCTCGAGGTACTCCCGGAACTTCTTCTCGGCCGTGACGTCCCCCGCATTCGTCCCCGGAAGGCTGCCGGGTTCTGCAGGAGCTGCCGGGGCAGGCACGGCCGCTGCACCGGCACCGGCCGGGACGAAACGGGCAGCGTCCGGGATGCTGCTCAAGATGACGATCAGGCCTTTCTTGTTGTTCTCGAGGATGCCAGGCACGAAGCGGGCCCGGAACGCGAGCACCTCCGCCCCCGTCCTGAACTCGAGGTCCGTCGCGACCTCCCTGCCGGCGAGGCTTTCTCCCACGATCCGGGTAATCCCGGAGCCGGTCTTCCGGGCGAGTTCGAGGCTCGAGACCGGCCTGCCCGCGATCTCCTCGAGCGTCGAGTTCTCGAACCGGAGCATGTTCTCGTTGGCATACGTGACGTTGGCATCGTCGTCGAGCAGGAGGATGTAGTCGGAGGAGAGGTTGATGATGGAGGCAAGCGGCATCCGTTTCGAGAGGGTGAAGAGCTTTGCCGAGCCGACCAGCTTCATCTCCACCGTGCCCGAGGTCACCATGATGTCGAGGTATTTTGCCACCGAGTTCCGGTTGATCCCCAGCTTCCGTGCTATCTCGGTGACCGTGTATCCTTTCGTCGACCCTACGAGGATACTCCGGATTTTGCCCAGCTCCTGATCGTACTCCTGCATTGCAAAGCACTTGATAATCTCCCCGCTATAAAAAATTTTCCACATAATCGCGGGTTGCACTGCATAACCGCGGGACTCTGCATGGCATCTCCTCATAAATCCGGCCGCCTCGTTACATTTCTCAGCGGGGTCACTCCGGCGACCGTCGTGACGGGTGTTTTTCCGGCCCCCCGGGTTGCCTTGCAACGCAGAATTGCAAATATTGATAACCGCAGGTTGTATGTTTGCTTCAGTTCAAAGAGAGGGGCCTGGCCGTTTTTGGGCCGGCCCCGTACCTCAGGGAGGAACTGTATGGATATCGGTGTTATCGGAACCGGCGTGATGGGAAGGAATCACCTGAGAGTGTATTCCGAGATGAAGGCGGTCAATTCCGTCTACGTATACGATGTGAATGCCAAGGGTGCGGCCGAGGCCGCAAAGGCCACCGGCGCACACGCCTGCGGGTCCCTCGAGGAGCTCCTCGGTGCGGTCGATGCGGTGAGCATCTGCGTGCCGACGCCCTACCATTTCGATGTCGCCAAGAAGGTCATCGACAGCAATGTAGCCACCCTGATCGAGAAGCCGATCTGCCAGAACACGGTCGACGCAGAGAGGCTCGTGGACATGATCCCGGATGACCTTGTCGTAGGAGTGGGCCACATCGAGCGGTTCAACCCCGTTGTCACCGAGATCAACCGGATCGTCAAGGACCCGCTGTACATTGAGATCAAGCGTCACAACCCCGCCTCGTCGCGGGTCGTGGGGAGCTCCGTGGTCGAGGACCTCATGATCCACGACATCGACATCGTCTTCAACACCCTCTTCGACGGCAACTCCTGGACGATGAACAGCGCAGGCAACAGCGACCTCTGCACCACGCTCTTCAAGTTCGGCACCGTCCCGGTCTATGTCTCGGCCTCCCGGAAGTCCTCCAAGAAGATCCGGATGATCTATATCGAAGAGGAGGACTGCACCATCGAGGGCGACCTCATGACCCAGGAGATCTTCGTGTACCGGAAGCCTGCCCAGTACTCGATGGAGAACTCCCGGTACGTCCAGGACAACATCATCGAGAAGGTTCTCGTCAACAAGAAGGAGTCGCTCAAGACAGAACTCGACACCTTTGTCGCCTGCGCACGGGACGGCCGGCCCTTCCCGATCACGCCCGCCCAGGCGCTCAAGAACCTCCGCATCTGCGAAGAGATCCTCGCACGGACCGTCACGGAACCGGTCCTCCGGGGAATCCCGGTCGCGGCATAACACCTCCTTTTTCCGCGGCCCGGTCCCTGCCTTAAAGCGGGCAGCCATAGCTTCTTTTTCCGCCTTTCGGTTGATCAGCACAGAGTGACGCGATTCAGGCTTTCGGGCAACCGGATGGGCCCTGCGTTGCCCGGGCAGGCCATGGCAGGGCACGAAACAATGCGGCCGTGGGCTTACTGCAATGCCGCCAGCGACCGGATTGGCTGAAAATTAGTATAAGAGACCGTTCCTTCTTTCACCCGCCCTCGGTGCCGGCTTAATGGGGACCAGCCCGTTTCTGCCAGGGCCCTGGGACTATTCCGGAAGCATGGGCGCCGGCCGCCCTCTGCAGGAAAACAGGAAAAGAACAGGTTTTTTCATCGGTGCCCTGGTGCCGGCAACCGCTGCCGGCACCCGGCCAATCCAACTCCGGTCAGAAGGGGAGTTGAACGGATCGCTCTTGCTTCGAAGTTGTCTTCCCCACCCGGTCGCTAAACCCTGGAGAATACGGCACCGGCGTGCCGTCGTTGATGGGCCATAACTCCGCTTTTGTCACGGCCGGATCGCACTCTTTACCCCTAAGAGCGTGTCTGCGGGCAGAACCTCTACATTGTGGCTTGCATGAATATGATGAATGACGAGCTGGTGGAGCTCGCGGTTTGTCTTCCGCGTTACCTCGAAAGGACAATCCCTTCCCAAGCTGCTGCACTTGAACGATGGCATTCGAACTCTCCTTTGACAAAGGGCACAGGATGCTCGTGGAGTTATTAATAAAATTGCATAGCAGGGATGCCTAGCAGAACCCGGGCGTCGGAAATGTTTTTTCTTCCGGTCCCGGTTTCCGGATGCTGCCCGATCCCGGTGGTCCGCCGGAGAGTTTTCCGCACAGGTATAAACCCCACACTCCGGAGTAATGCATTATCGCATACCGGTTACGCTAAAGCCTTCCCGTCAGCCAAAAAAGAAATGATCTGGTCCGGGCGCTTCGTCTTCAGAGCGCCGCGGCCGCGGTCCCTGCACCCTCAAGGTCCGATCCGGACCCTGCTGAGGTGCCTGCCGCTGAGGCTGCCGGCGATGCCCGCCCGTAGTGGCTCCGCACCGCTGCCACTGCTTCCTGCCGGAACTGTTTCCAGAGGCTTACGAGCTGCTGGTTTACGGTCTTCAGTGCGTTCCGGTCCTCGTTTGCAAACGCGGACTGGAGGGCCGACCGCTCGCCCGAGATCTGCGTGAGGGTCGCCTGCATCTGCGTGGTGTCGATGCTGTACTTGTCCAGGATGCCGATGACGTTGTTGGCGTTCTGGACGTTCTCGTCGAAGATCGCGAGGCGGTGCGTCTCCTGGTTGTTCCAGAGATCGGTCTTCAAGGCCGGGTCGATCCCGGTCCTGTTGCCGCTGAGGCCGGCCGGGGCTGCCGCTGCCGGCAGCACGAGCATGCCGATGAGGCAGCAGGCGATTATCGCTCCTTTGAGCATGGTCCTGTGGTTCATGGTTTTCACCCATGGTGCGATCCTTATCCTTCGCACCCTGATCACAGTGTCTGGCGGGCCGGTATTTGTATTCGTAAAACGGGCCGGGATCGCCGTTTTCCCGGCAGCGGCGAAACGTTGAACCGCCGGGTTAGGCCGGGCCGGAAAAAAAGAGGTGCCGGCCTCACCACTTCAGGAGCGAGAGGAAGAGGAGTGCGTACATGACGGCCGAGGCGGCCGGGATAAGGCGGAGCGACCACCGGCTGACCAGGTTTACCCGGGCATCGTCCTTCTGTTCGTTGTACACCAGGATGAGGATTCCCGAGACGAGCACCATCACGAGCGTCGCGTACGTGATGATCATGAAGAGGTCGAGGAAGGTCGCGTACGCGACCATCGGGTTCGCGTCGGAGATCCGCCAGTGGATGAGGACTGCTGCAAGGAACATCGAGGCGTTCAGGCCGAGGCGGGAAGTGACCTTCATCGTGAGGGACGCGAGCGAGACGAGGACGATGAGGCCGATCGGGAGGAAGAACTTCAGGAAGGTCGATGCGGTGTCCCGGACGATGGCAAAGGAGAAGACCGCCCGGGAGTACGGGGCCTCGTCCGGTGCGTACGACTGGTTCGTGACCTCCTGGCTGGCCCCGGACAGTTCCCAGCCCGGCATGTCTGCCCCGGCGTAGATGCCCGTCTGGTTCCGGTCGACCGCGATCACCAGCTGCTTCTCATCGAGGGTCTTTGGTTCGAAGATGATGGGGAGCGTGTGGTTGTCGAACGGGAAGCGGCGCAGGTCCGGGTCGGTGCTGAGCACGGCGTAGATACGGTAGTTCTTCTCACCCGGCGTATCCGCGGTGACACTGACGGAGCTGATCTGCCCGTTCATGAGCTCGAAGTCGTTGAGCGAGAGGTTGGTATCCGACCGTATGTTGAGGTAGAAGCTGGTGTCCACCGTCCCTTCCTCGACACTGAACCGCCGGAAGTCCACGACATAGACCCCGAGGTACGCGACTGCCGGCTGCGCCTGTACCGTGCTGTTCCCCGCAGCGGGTCCCTGGGCGGAAGCGGGGGCCGCGAGAACGGCAGAAACGGCAAGGACGAGTACGAGGAGCGCAATGCAGCAGCCGGGGGCAAAAGGGCGTTTCGTCCGGTTATTCACCGGTGTTTTTTCCATCTGCAGGGTGAGGGGAATCGTGCCATCCTCCGCGTAAAAAGAACTGAGGGGCCCCGGTATATAAACAACGGGATCCGGCTGGCGGGCTTCTTCGTACATTTTCCGATCGTGCCCCGTGTAACCAGCTGACGGGAGTTCCCGGCCCCTCAATTTCCCGGGCAATAATTCATGAATATCCAGGAAATAAATTACGGAATATGAAGAGAGGCTCGCGCCCGTACGGGGGGACCGCAATGACTTCTGACCCTCAGCCGGGCACTCCCCCGCTCTACCGCGACCGGCTGGTCTGCATCACCGACTCGTCCATCACGTTCTTCCGGTACTCGTTCCCGTTCCTGGGGCGGAAGGAAGTGGCCCTTTCCGACATCGACCACATTGTTGCAGCAAAGCCCTCGCTGGCAAACGGCAGGTGGCGTATCTGGGGCAGTGGCGACCTGATCACCTGGTTCCCGCTCGACGGCGCACGCCCGTCCCGGGACCGGATCTTCATCGCAACGCTCGTCGGCCGGAGGATGAAGATCGGGTTCACGGTCGAAGATTCCGCCCGCGTCACCGCGCTCCTCCGGTCCCGGGGGATCGAGGTGCGGGAAGAGGATTGAGGGGCAGATAAAAGATTCTGCCGGGGCAGGAGTAGAAAAGCCGGCTCCAGCATCATCCCTCTTCATTTTTTTTTAACACTCACTCTTTCTCCAGAAACACTCCCTCCAGGAGGTGCGGGCCGGCCCCCTCTATTCGTCAGGCAACCGGAAGAGTCATAGAAAGGTAATTCCTGGAGACAAGGGGTATTTTTCGCCCTGATGGTTTTTTTAAATGAGAAAAAAATTATGGTGACCCGGCGCCTGCGCCCCGGCCGCTGCGGATCTGCTGTCGGTCATCGTTGATCTGCTCGTGGTTGCCATGGATGTCCTGCCAGCTGGCATTGTTGTCCTTCCGGAGCTGGAAGTCGGCCTGCCGGTTTTCCTGGATGGTCGCGTAATCGGTCCGGCTCTCGTTCCGGTAAGAGTGGATGTCCTGGTGGTTGCCCGCGATGTTCTCCTGGTTTTCGTGAATATCCCCGCGGCTTGCGTTGATCTCGGCCCGGTACACGCTCCGGTTTGCGGGGTCGTTGTGGATGTCCGCTATATCGCCGTGGATGTCCTGCCGGAGCCCGGCATCGGCCGACCGGTTCGAGAGGTCGAGCGCCTGGTCGGCATGGACCTGCTCCCGGTTCCCGAGGATGTTGCCGAAGATGTTCCAGTTGTCCCACCAGTTCTGGTGGATATCCTGGCGGTTGTCCTGGATATCCGAAGAGAGGTTACGGTCGTCTGCCTGCAGCCCGTGGATGTCGTGCCGGAGGCCCAGGAAGTTCTCAAATGATCCGAACCAGCCGCTGTCCGGTGCGGGGGTGCCGTCCTGTGGGGTAGTTGCCGCCGTGTCCGTGGGGGAAGCA
>DASPUR010000186.1:0-2535 GCA_035622795.1 Methanoregula sp.
TATTTCCGGAACAGCGGAAAGGTTACCGGCTCTCCGGAGTATCTTGCCTTCTTACCGGCGGTCCACCGCCATCCTCACCACTGCGTCCATGTCCACGTGCTCTGCGAAGACCGCCGCCAGAGCATCGTACGGGTCGACAGCATCGGAAGGGATGGGCGTGAACGGGATACCCTTCTTCCGGTGCAGGTACGAGAGCAGGGCATTTGCTGCCGACGGGTTCTGGAAGAGGCCGTGCATGTACGTGCCGAAGACGAGCCCGTCGTCGCTCGCCCGGCCGTCGCCCCCGAACGCCTCACGGTCCGTGCCGGGTTCGGTCACCCCCATGTGGATCTCGTAGCCTTCGACCTCGCCCATATCCGAGAGGATGGGGGCGACCGGGCCGGCCCTCCTCTGGACCCGGGTAGTGCACTTGTCGTACGATGCAAAATGCGTGACCCCGGCGAGGAGCCCGAGCCCCTCGTACTCGCCGGCCGCCGACTCGAAACCGGCGTCGACGAGCTTTTTCCCGAGCATCTGGTATCCGCCGCAGATCCCGATAACGGGCACCCCGCGTTCGCGAGCAGCCCGGATTTCCCGGTCGGTCCCGGTCGCATTGAGGACCGCAAGGTCCTCGATGGTATTCTTCGTGCCGGGGAGGATCACGCAGTCGAACCCGTCGAGCGGTTCCCCGGGCGAAACGTATTCCACCGATGCATGCTGTTCCAGCAGCTCGAAGTCCGTGAAATTCGAGATCCGGGGCAGGCGGATAACCGCGACCCTCACCGCGCACCCGGAGGCCTTTTTGTCGCCAATGGAGAGGGAGTCCTCGCTCGGGAGGGGGATGGAGAAGAAGGGGACGACACCGAGGACCGGCACACCGGTCAGCTCCTCGATCTTCGCGATGCCGGGCCGGAAGATCGCGGGATCGCCCCGGAACTTGTTGATGATGATCCCTTTGACCAGGGGCCGGACCTCCTCCGGCAGGAGCCAGATCGTGCCGCAGACCTGGGCAAAGACCCCTCCCCTCTCTATGTCGGCGACGAGGATGATCGGGACCCGGAGCGATGCAGCAAGGAGGGTGTTTGCGATGTCCCGGTCATAGAGGTTGATCTCAGCTGCTCCCCCGGCTCCCTCGGCAATGACGCACCCGTACTGCTGCTCCAGCCGCCGGAACGACTCCAGCGCCCGGGCGAGGAGCTCCGGTGTCTCCCGGTAGTATTCCGCGATGTGGACGTCCTTGTAGGGCCTGCCGTTGAGCACGACCTGCGAGATGCAGTCGCCCTTGGGCTTGAGGAGGACCGGGTTCATGTCGGTGTGCGGCGGGACCCGGGCCGCCTCTGCCTGCATGGCCTGGGCGATGCCGATCTCCCCGCCATCCGGGGTCACCGAGGAGTTGAGGCTCATGTTCTGGGACTTGAAGGGCGCCACCGCTATCCCGCGGTTCACCAGGTACCGGCAGATCGCCGCAACGGTGCTGCTTTTGCCTGCATGGGACGCAGTTCCGAGAACGAGAAGGGACATGCTCTAAAGTAAAGTACACATTTGCACCCGGTGGTAAAAACAGGTTCCCTTCCTGTATCCCGGTTCCGCTCCCGGCCACGTTTCCGGTCCCATGCACTTCCGGCCGGATCCGTTCCGGTTTCATCCGGTCCTGCTCAGTTCCGGCCCAGAATTACGGCCCAACGGGGAAAAAAAAGGCAAAATATCCCGGACAATGCCAAGTAATAAATAAAGAGAACCGTAAACTACAATGCAATGATTGGTGGGATATGCCCGACGTGTGGACTTCCTAAGGAATTATGTATCTGTGAGGAGGTAGCAAAAGAACAGCAGCGGATCAATGTCAAAGTGAACAAACGCCGGTACGGGAAAGAAGTGACCGTCATCGAAGGCCTTGATCCGACCGATATCGATCTCGAAGAACTCTCGAAATTCATGAAAAGCAAACTCGCCTGCGGCGGCACGGTGAAAGGAAACTCCATCGAACTCCAGGGAAACCACCGCGACCGGGTGAAAGAACTTCTCTCCTTAAAGGGCTACAGCACCGAAAATATATCCTGATCTTTTTTTTGATTTTTTTAAAAATTTTTGGTTTGAAAGAAAGCATTCTCTTTATGTATTTTTCCGCTTTGGAATAATCAAAAATAAAAAAATTACCATTGAATACCCGGTAGAGCCGCGGGGCTTTTACGCTATTTTCTACCAACCCCCGTAGCATGGCGGCATTTTAATCCCCAATGAGAAAGTCTCTGACCCGATAAAACACGGTTTTTTGGCTCTGTAGAAAACCTGACAATTCTTTGGTTTCACGATGGAGCCACGGGCGCTCGGGGTCTCCAGACCCTCGCCCCGTGGAGCATGGCGGTGACACTCAGAAAAAATTCTGGGGGGGTCAAGGGGGCTCGCCCCCTTGGGCTGCTTCGAAGAATCCTTCGGATTCTTCTGCATCCTCATGGTCCTGCTGAACCATTCGGACTCCCCCTCTGGGGACCGACCGAAGGGAGGTCGAGAAGAGTGCATCAGCACTCTTGGAGCGAGAGAGGGGGTCACCCTCAC
>DASPUR010000187.1:0-4660 GCA_035622795.1 Methanoregula sp.
ATTGATTCTTCCGGGTACCTGTTTGCGCTGCAGTTATTTAAGCACCGTTCAGCCTGAACGCGATTCTGCACGCGGTTCTTATCGGTATACCGGCCGGTCCCAATGAATGGCGGCCCGTCAGGCAGCGCCAGCGGTGCCGGCAGCCCGGACCGCTCCGGATCGGACCGGCTATTATTTCCTGCCGTCAAAATTAAAAAAAAAGTCCGATTCTCACGCATTGACGATCGGGTGCGAGTTCTTGTCCCCGCGCCCGATACCCTTGTACACGAAGCCTGCGGTAATGAACGCGTCCGGGTCGATTATGTTCCGGCCGTCGACGATGACCGGGTGTTTCCGGCCCGTGAGTTTTCGGATCCGGGCGGGATCGAGGTTGCGGTACTGGCTGTGGCCGGCGAAGATCACCACCGCATCAGCATCCTTCACCGCCTTGTCGACATCGGCGGAGATCGGGACTCCCGGGTACTCGCAGGCATAGGCGTCGTGGACGATGACATGGCAGCCCTCTTTGAGGAGCAGGTCGCGGTACGGCTCCGAGGGCGTGTTCCGGGTGTCGTCCGAGTTCGAGAGGAATGCCCACCCGAGGATCGAGACCCTCGCCCCGAGCGGGTCGCGGCCCGCCCGTTCCAGGGCGTCCATGGTGAGCGTAAACATGTGGACCGGCATGAAATCGTTGATCTGGCGGGCGAGGACATAGAGCGACGGCTGCCCTTTCGGGTAGTCCAGGGGTTCCTTCGCGAGGACCTGCACCCCCCGTTCAAGATGGTAGGTATCCTTGGTCAGACAGTGGCCGCCCACTCCCGCCCCGGGCCAGAGCATCGCCCGGGTTATCCCTTCCCCCTTGAGGCTGTCGACGCCGGTCCGGACATCATAGACATTGATCCCCATCGCTTCGCAGTAAAGCGCAAGCTCGTTGATCGCGGCGATCTGGAGGTCGCGGAACGTGTTTTCGGCGGTCTTGGTGACCTCGGCGGCGGCAGAGCTCATGGGGATCACCTTCCCGGTCGTCAGGACCGGCGTGTAGAGCTCGATCGCCCGCTTCGTGCTCACCGGGTCGATTCCCCCGACAATCCGGTCGTGCTCGCGGATGTTTTTGAGGAGCCGCCCCACCATCACCCGTTCGGGGGCATGGGCGAGCGCGAAGTCCTTTCCGGCAAGGAGACCGGACTCCTTCTCGAGGATCTCCCGGGCAAAGCCGTCCGTAGTCCCCGGCGTGATCGTTGACTCCAGGACAACGAGAGTGCCCGGCCGGAGGTACTTCCCCACATTGACAAGCCCCTCCTTTAACGCCGAGAAGTCCGGAAGGAGGTCGTCCTTCGAGAGGAACGGGGTCTGGATGTTCAGGGTGACCGCGTCAAGTTCCACGATCCGCGAGAAGTCGGAGGTGGCGATGAACTTCTTCTCACCGACCACTTTTTTCAGGAGCTCCTCGAGGCCCGGCTCTTCGCCTTTGAGGGGGCTCTCACCGCGGTTGAGCATCGCGATCTTGTATCCGGATGAAGCGGAGTCGCGCTGGAAGCCGTATACGGTGCCAAAAGCCGGCGAGTCCGCAAAGAGGGCCGCGGCAGGGATGCCGACATATCCCATACCGATGACCCCGATTTTACGGATAGGGCCCCGTTCCGCGATGATCGTTTCGAGCTGCAATTCCGTGTTTTTGCCCATCATTTCACCCGGTTGACGGCATCGCAGATGTGCGCGAGCTCGTCTCTTTCGAGAAGGGGATGGACCGGGAGGCTGAGCACTGACGTTGAGAGCGCAGTCGAGACCGGGCAGGTATCGGGGCCTTTTTTCTGGTAGATCGGCTGGCGGTGGATCGGGATCGGGTAATGGATCGCCGTGCCAACCCCTTCGCCCCTGAGGTAATCCATGAATGCCTGGCGGGACAGCGGAAACTTCTCCGTGAGCCGGAGGACGTACTGGTGGTACACGTGGCGGCTGTACGGGGCAACCTTAGGGAGGTCAAGCCCCTTTGCCGAGATATGCGAGTCGAAATATTCCGCGTTTGCACGGCGACTGGCATTGAAGCCCTCGAGCTTCTCCAGCTGCACGAGGCCGATCGCCGCCGCGATGTCGGTCATCCGGTAGTTGTACCCGAGCCGGGTATGGAGGTACTTCTCGCTCTGGCCATGGTTGATGATGAGGCGGAGGCGGTCGTTGTAGGTCGGATCGCCGGTCGTGACCATCCCGCCTTCGCCGGTGATCATGTTCTTGGTGGCATAGAACGAAAAGCACCCGAAGTCCCCGAGTCCGCCGACCTTCTTCCCCTTGTAGAGGGCCCCGTGGGCCTGTGCCGCGTCCTCGATCAGCTTCAGGCCGCGGGGCTGGCATATGTCCCGGACCGCATCCACGTCAAACGGCTGCCCGAAAAGGTGGACGCCGATGACCGCCCGGGTCTTTTTCGTGACCCGTTCTTCAATATCGCCCGGGTTTATCGTGAAGGTCTCCGGGTCGACATCGGCAAACACGGGTTTTGCGCCTGCCATGGAGACCGCCGTCGCTGTCGCAATAAACGAGAACGCAGGCACGATCACTTCGTCCCCCCGCCCGATATCCGCGGCGAGGAGCGCGGCATGGAGCGCCGCGGTGCCGTTGTTGATGGCGACCGCATGGGCCGTTTCGCAATAGTCGGCAAATTTTTTCTCGAATTCTGCAACCCTCTCCCCGGATGCGAGCATTCCGGACCGGAGGACCGCTGTTACGCCTGAAATCTCTTCCTGGCCGAGCGCCGGCCGTGCTATGTGTATCGGATTCAAACAGTCACCCTCGTGTGGCGTTTCATGCCAATACAGGTGATAATTATTTAATGATTTCGTTTTCCGAAGTTTCGCCGGTATTCTATAGGAAAAACGACATACTGGCCCCCGCGATTGAGATCCTTCGGATAATCTCATGTGCCAGTATGCATAATGATCGTACGGACATGAGGAGGGGTGGCAACGCAGCATATCATTTCCATCGGCGACTTCGACCGGAATGAGATCGATCGCGTGCTCGACCATGCGCGCCAGATCGACGAGAACAAGTATGACCGGAATTCCCTGCATGGCAGGATCCTTGCCGTCCTCTTTTTCGAACCCAGTACCCGGACCCGGATGTCCTTTGAGTCCGCCATCGCCCGCCTCGGCGGGACATCACTCTCGGTGGGCAGTGTGGAGGCCTGCTCCATGGCCAAGGGGGAGACCCTCGCCGATACCGTCCGTGTCGTCAGCGGGTACGCCGATGCGATCGTGATCCGGCACCCGAAAGAGGGGGCGGCCCGGCTCGCGGCGGAGTTTGCAACCGTCCCGGTCATCAATGCGGGCGACGGTGCCGGCCAGCACCCGTCCCAGACTCTCCTCGACCTGTACACTATCCGCCAGTCGATGCCCATCGATGGGATCGATGTCGCGCTGGTAGGCGACCTCCGGTACGGGAGGACGGCCCACTCCCTGGCATTCGCCCTCTCCCTGTACAACGTCCGCCTCCACACGGTCTCCCCCAAGGGCCTCGAGCTTCCCGCCCCCATGCTCGCAGAGCTGCGCGAGAAGGGGATGGAGATCATCGAGCACGACGATATAAACGATGTCGTCCACAGTGTGGACGTCCTGTATGTAACGAGGATCCAGCGCGAGCGGTTCCCCGACTCGGCCTCATACTTCAACGTCGCGTCAAGCTACCGGATCACGCCCGAACTCCTCGCGGGCGCCCGGAAGCATCTCATCGTCCTCCACCCCCTCCCGCGGGTGGACGAGATCGACCCCCGGGTGGACGATTCGCCCCATGCCCGGTATTTCGAACAATCGAGGAACGGGGTCCCGGTCCGGATGGCGATGCTCATGAAGGTGCTCCAATGAAGACCGTCGAGAAGACGGAAAATGCCGAGAACGAGGGGCTCCTTGTCCGGAGGATCCGGAACGGGACGGTGATCGACCATATCGACAGCGGGGAAGCGCTCAACGTCGTGAAGATCCTCGGTATCACCGGCACAACTCAGGAGGCGCTCTCCATTGCGACCAATGTGCAGAGCAGGGAGATGGGCAGGAAAGACATCGTCAAGCTCGCCAACCGGGAGCTCTCCAAGGAAGAGGTGGACCGGATCGCCCTCATCTCACCCTCGGCGACCATCAATATCGTCCGGGACTTCAAGGTCTGCGAGAAGAAGGGTGTCGAGACCCCTTCGCTCATCGTCGGCATCGTCAGATGCCCGAACCCGGGCTGCATCTCGAACACGAACGAGCCCATCGCAAGCAAGTTCCGGGTCACCGGCAAGGGCCTCCGGTGTATCTACTGCGACTGGGTCATCAGCAGGGACATCACGAGCCACATCATCTGATTACTCTTTTATTTGATCGCGATCACGATCGCGATTGAAATTTTGATCCGGATCGATCAGACTTCGATTTTATTTTTCAATCAGGATTTGATTGAAAATTTTTTGGTAGTGTTTGATTTCGAATTTTCAACCAGGATCGCAATCGTAATTGAAAATGTGTGCTCTGTAGAAATCATCCGGTTTACTCAGTGGAAGTTGGGAGAGTGACCCCCTCTCTCCCCTCATAGGGGGAGGCAGCCCAAGGGGGCAAGCCCCCTTGTCCCGCACATCAAAAATTTTCTCATAATTCGCATACACGGCCATGCTTCACGGGGCGAGCCCCGGTGAGTATCAGACTGCATCAGCAGG
>DASPUR010000188.1:0-5256 GCA_035622795.1 Methanoregula sp.
CGTCTTTGTCCCGGCATGCGGGCCGGCATTATTACCGGTGGAGAAAATCCCTTGCTTTAGCGTTTTTACCGAAATCCAAAGTCTTATTGTATGGGATTTAATAAAGATTGGTAATGAACCCGAAGGCTGATCCGGCACCGACACCTTTCGATCAGAAGCTCTTCCTCGTCTTCATCACTACGTTTGCAGCGATGACGGCGTTCGAGTTCGCCGGGCAGTTCCTGTACCCCTACCCTCCCGACTGGCGCTCGAACCTGGTCACGAGCTTCTTTGTCAGCGGCCTCGCCATCATCGTCGCCTACTTCCCGCTGAAGTCCTACTATGATACGCACGTCCGGGTACTCTCGGAAATGGAGCGGCGCCGGTCCGTGGAAACCGCCCTGAAGGGAAGCGAATCCTACCTCGGCAGCATCATCCGGGTCTCACCCGTCGGCATCGCGGCCGGGACCGGCCGGGTCCTCGGAACCGTCAACGACCGGTTCTGCGCGATAACCGGGTATACCTCCGGCGAACTCATTGGCACATCCGTCCGCATCCTGTACCCTGCGCAGGAGGAATACGACCGGGTCGGGACCGAGGCCCGCGCACAGTTCGCAACGAATCGATCGGCGGAACTAAAATCGGTCTGGAAGAAAAAGGACGGGTCGCTCATCGATGTCCTCCTCTCCGCAACCCGTGTCGACCCGTCGGACCCGTCCTCGGAGATCACGTTCACGGTTCTGGACATCACCGAGCAGGAGCGGGCGGAAAAAGAACTGCGGGAATCGGAGAACAAGTTCAGGAACGTGGTCGAGAACTCCCTGGATGGCATCCTGATCACCGCCATGGACGGCACCGTCCTCTTCCGCAACCGTGCGGAGGCCGCAATCTTCGAGCTCGGGAGCGAGACGGCCCGGCTGGGCACGAGCAATGTCTTCGAGTACGTGTCTCCCGAGGTGCGCGGGAAGATCCTCGAGGACTTCTCAAGGGTCGCGCAGGGGATCGACAGCTACCCGGTGACGTACCCGGCGCTCACCGCCACCAGGCGCCCGATCTGGGTCGAGGCCATCGGGAAGCGGATCCGGTTCCAGGACTCCCCGGCAGTCCTTGTCTCCCTGCGGGACATCAGCGCCCGGAAACAGATGGAGGAGACCCTCCAGCGGGCGAACCGGAAGCTCAACCTGCTCTCGACCATCACCCGCCACGACATCAACAACAAGCTCCATGCCCTGAACGGGTACATCGAACTGGTGCACGCAAATGTCGCCGCCGACCCCCCGCTCCAGGAATATTTCTCGCGTATCACCGATGCGAGCGACCAGATCGCGACGATGATCCAGTTCACCAAGGAGTACAAGGACATCGGGATCAGGGCATCGGTGTGGCAGGAACTCCGCTCTCTCGTGGACGAGGCGGGAAGGGACGCCCTGCCCGGCCGGGTCAGCATCAGAAACGAGCTCCCGTCAGGCGCCGAGATCTTCGCCGATCCGCTCATCGTCAAGGTCTTCTTCAACCTCATCGACAACGCGCAGCGGCACGGGGGGAAGATCACGACGATCCGGTTCTCGTTCTCCGCCAGCGACCATGCAGGGACCATCGTCTGCGAGGATGACGGGGACGGCGTTGTACTCACGGACAAGGAACGGATATTCGACCGGGGCTTCGGGAAGAACACCGGGTTCGGGCTCGCGATCTCCCGGGAGATCCTCGATATCACCGGCATAACGATACGGGAGACCGGCGAACCGGGGAAGGGGGCACGGTTCGAGATGACGGTACCCCGGGAAGCGTACCGGATCACGGATGCGGGTAAGACGCAGGCCGGCCGCACATAAAAAGGCGGCGGAAAAAAAAATTCCCTTCCGGCCCGTTCGAGAGCTTTTAGCCAGGTTTCGTGCAAGTTACCCCGTCATCTCGTCCGGGTCATTCCCGATCCCATCGTCTTTTTCAATATCGTCATACGGTATCCGGTCGTCATCCCCCGGGCCGTCATCTTCCGCCATCTCATCGCAGAAGACGGAATACGAATCCCCGCAGGCATGGTCCTCGAACTCACGGATGAACGTATCGAGCCTGGTGACGGGAACGATGGGGACACCTTCGCAGACCAGGACCTCCTCCTCGATGAGGGTGACGATGAGGGGGACCGCGTCCATTCCCGTGATCTCCTCGTAAAACGCGGTCCTCTCCCTGTGCAGCAGGATCGCCTTTTTCAGGGCGGACAACCGGTACCGGTTCCCCGACCATTTCTTGCACTCGGCAAGGAAGGTCCGGTCTCCCTTGCTGGCGATGACGTCGTACTGCCTCCGCTTCCGGTTCCGGGTTTTCACGGTGTTCACCCGGACGGAAAAATCGTTCTTCTCGAAGATGAAGCCGGTGAGCCGCTCGAAATGCTGCCAGACTACTCCTTCTGCTACGGTCTCGAGGTCCGCGATGCTCCCGATCTCTTCGAAGTTCATGAAGAAGTGAAAATTTGGTCTTCCCGCGTTAAAAAAGCTGGCAAGACGGCAGCGGGATACCCGGTTTTTATGAAAAACTGCCGGTCCGCGGTCTTACCGGTTGCCACATGCCGGCGAGAACGGCCGGCGGGGAGTCCCGCCGCAAAAACCTAGTGGTTAACGCAGAAGTACCCGACCCGGAGGTGGTACTTCGTGAAGAGCTCGCAGCCGGGGCAGTAGCACCCGATCATCTTCTTGTCCGGGGCAGACGAGGTCCCGCAGGCGCAGAAGAGCTCCGTCGGCTGGTACTTCCCGAGATTGTGGTGCCGGTAGTTCTGGCAGTTCGGGCAGTACTTCCTGCAGAGCTGCCGGTTCTCTTCCGTGTCCTCGACCGTTGCTTTTCCTGAACTGAACATGAGGAATACGGTTTGGAAATCCCCGTTAATAGATCTTGTTATGTGCGAGCCCGGTGCAGCGGGAAAAAATTATGTCTCACAGTACCCGCTTCACGCCGGGCACTGCCCGGATCAGGTGCGCAAGCAGGAACGAGGATGCGATAGCGAGCGGGAGGACGATGGCGAACTTGGCAAGCGAGGGGATCGTGATGCCGGCGAACGCGAGGGCGAGGAGGATGAGGACGACCGGGTGGATGATGTACACGGTATAGGTGTCGGCTGCCATCGCTTCCGTGACCGGTCCCTGGCGGTTGAACCGGGCCGAGAAGATCCAGAGCAGCCCGGTGACGATCATCACGCAGGCCGTCTGCTCCCAGAGCGCGAGGAGGAGGGCCTGCCAGTGGACCCCGCCCATCGCCGCCCCGAGCCCGCCCGGCGAGGAGAGGATCACGGAGAGGAGGACCGGTTCAGCTACGACGAGGATCACGGCGGCGGCAGCGCAGAGCTTCCCCGTCCGGGCGGGGACATCGTCGAGCCAGTGGTTGTGCGCTGCGTAGATCCCGATGACGAAGGCCGCGATGTACTGCGCGAAGAACGGGGGCTGGAGCGTGAAGAGCCAGGTGTACCCGATCGGCAGGAAGACCCGGACCCCCGCGGTGACGAGCCCGAGGAGGAGCCCGAGCGCGAGGATGGAGGGGAACGCCGGGAACGGGCGCAGTTCTGCCCCGCCGGGCGGCGCCGGGGGCCGGAATGCGTTCCAGGCCAGGTACGCGAACGTAGCGACGAGGAGGAAGAAGACAAACCACATCGGCCCGAGGTGGAGGCCCTGGAACGGCACGAAGTACGAGACCCAGAATCCGAATACCGATGCGGGAGTGTTTCCCGTCCCCGCCGCGAGGATGTACGCGATGAACGGGGCGATAAGGAGGATCCAGACCGCGAGCGGGATGCCGAGCCGGACCAGCCGGTCGCGGGCGAAGCGGGCCGGCCCCTTGCGCGAGAGCGATCCCGGGAGGAAGTAGGCCGAGACCAGGATGAAAAAGCCCATGAAGAACGCCTGGTCCAGCCCGTTAAGGAGGATCAGGACGAACGGGTTGCCGGGCCCGTTGCCGGGATCGGTGAAGTACCAGCTCCCCGGTCCTCCGTACGTGATCGAGCAGTGCGTCGCGATGACAAGGCAGATGAGGAGGATCCGGAGATTGTCGATGAAAAGGAGGCGGCCGCCGCTCATCTTCTCCGCGCCGGCGCCGCTCATCAGGATACCGGTTGGGCCCCCTCCTATTTTTGCCGATCGGTTTGCAACCGGCAGCCACCGTCTTTTTGTCGGCCGGAAGAAAGGATTATCCTTTCCCACTGGACAGTACGAGAGTATGGAAGCCCGATCCATCCTCCTCTCCGTGGCCCTGCTGGCAGGGGTGCTCCTCATCGCCGGATGCACGGCCCCCTCTTCCCCGCAGGCACCGGCTGCGACCACACCGGCGGTCCCGGTCACGTCCCCTGCGCCTGCCGTCATTCCCACGACCGCATCGGCCCCCATGGCGGCCGTCACGAGTGCGGTTACGACCATGACCGCGGTCACGACCGCAACGACTCCGGCACCGGACCCGATCCTCCACCGGTGGATCCGCAGGTTCACCGTCAACCAGAGCGATTACGGGTACGAGTTTAAGTTCTTCCCGGACGGGACCGTGAGTTATGATGAGGGGCCGACCACGGAGATCTCGAGCAATATCCAGATCCCCGACCCGGTCTCCGAAGCCTCGGGGACCTGGGTAAGCGAAGGGAACAACAAGTACCTTGTGAAGATCCTGCCGACCGGCCAGACCGGGGCACCGATGGTCCGGGAATATACCCTGGTCCCGCAGAACTCCCCGTCAAATTATCCCGGCCTTGTCATCCCCGCTCATATCGAGAGCTCGTTTGAGAAAAACCAGATCCCGAAGGCCCGGGAGCCGATGCCGGACGAGATGGACTATCCAGAGCAGGCGAAGATCGATTAGACCTTTTTTTTACAGGCCTTCCGGCATCGGTCCAGAGAAAACCGCATTCACTGCCGGGATCCCCAAAGAACCGGGTTTTACCCGGACCGGACGTTGCTGGCGAAGTCACCCTCCGGTTATCCCCCGGAAACATGGCTGGTTCCCTGCGGCTGGACCGGAAAACAGCCCCGGGCAGGGAGGTACGGGTCCGCCGGAACGTCTGAAAAAAAGGAGTGACGGTTGTTCCGGCCCGGAAGATATCCCCCTTCATCCGGTGGCTGCCGGATCCTTTTTCCCGTACACGATCCGGACCATCGCACCGATGACGATGAAATAGGCGACGAGCCCGATAAGCACCAGGAACCAGCTGAGCAGAGCGGCATAGCCGAGCAGGGTTACCAGGTGAGAAAGGGCGAACAGCCCGAACGCGGCCCCGATGAGCAGGACCGTTGTGTTTCTGCTGCT
>DASPUR010000189.1:0-4848 GCA_035622795.1 Methanoregula sp.
ACTGGATCCCGGAAAATGAACCTATTGTCGTTCTGGGCCACGCCATTTTGGCCCGGGAAAATCAGGATCTGGAGGCGAATGCCCGATTCATCGTGAAAAAGGGCTTCCTTGACGGTACGATGTATATCGCCGATTCCCAGGGAACCCGGATCACCCTCACGCGTTGCAGGTGGATGTACCCTAAGATCGCTGCAGGAATATGTATTGAGGGTGCATGCGTCTGGTGTTTCCCATTTCTCTCTCAGATCGGGAACAACATTGCGACTTCGTTCCTTTTTTTCATAGCTGCCGCCTTCATTGTGGGCTATTTCGTGACTCGTAAAAGCTGGGAATCATGGACGTTCTGGTTCTAGGGAATTCTGGAGTGTATCCAAAAAACAGGTGCGGAATTTCGCAGCGTCATCGCAAACCTTGCCGGATTATAATCCGTAATCCTGGTTTACTATTCCGCCACTGTTTATTCTCAATGATCTTGCTATCTTCTCACCGATCTATCAACTTCAACCTGTATAATTCACACTCCATTATACGAAATGATGATATTCAAACATGACTAAAAATCCCGGCATAAGCCCTCGGGTTGCGCTATGAATTTCAAAATACATGGGACCGGCATCCTCATGGCAGTAATCATTACCCTTGCTGCCTGTTGCACGGCTCCGGATAATTCACATGGGACCCCAGCAATATCTCCGGTTCCGACTCACAGCATAGGTTTGCCTTCGCAAAACCCGGATATCCACTGCCCTTCACCCGAACTCAAATTCAATGATTCCACAGCGATAACCCGACTTGGCTCTCAGGGACTTACATTCACTTCAATAGGAAACAATTCCAAATATTCCGGAGCCGGAATTGTACCCTTTGGGGGAACTGTTTATCATTTACAGGGGTTCACGAGAATATTCGATAGCTCCGGAAATCAGATCATGATCATAAACGATACAGAATCCATAACCCAGACTCCCGGTGGCCTGGTTTCTTCGACGTATGTCTATGGCATTCCTTCAAATGTAATCCCGCTTGATGAACCGGATAACAAGACGATCCTGCATACCGGAGATATCTGCGTGGCAACGATACGGTTTGCTCCTGGTGTAAAACCGGCGGTATGGGCGCCGAATATCCCGTGATCTCTTTTATACAGGGTTTCTAAACTCGTATCTTTCTGATGATCTCCACAATGCCTGTTCGACAGCGGACAGAAACGAGAAGGAACTTTAATAGATATCCCGAAAAAATCCTCCGGGGCTTTATCCGCGATTCGCCTCCACGAACCATAATCCGGGGACCCCTCCCGGTTTTTCCCCCGTCCCGCCGGCCCCGGCCCCTCATAAAATATAAAAACTCCCTTCACAAATAAGTAAAGACTGTTATTTGGTTTTTACCAACAGTGAGGATATCAGATGACAACCGTATACGATGTCCCGGCCGACCACATCATCCGTCGGACAGCCGAGGAGCTCAGGAAGCGGAAGGAAATCGTTCCGCCGGCATGGGCCGCCTTCGCCAAGACCGGGGCACACAAAGAGATGCCACCCGAGGACCCCGACTGGTGGTTCGTCCGGGCGGCAGCAGTGCTGAGACGCGTCTACGTCGACGGCCCGCTGGGTGTCGAACGGATGCGGAGTTTTTACGGCGGGAGCAAGAACCGCGGCTCGAAGCCCAACGCGTTCCGGAAGGGAAGCGGTTCGATCCTGCGCAAGTCGCTCCAGCAGCTGGAGGCAGCAGGCCTTGTCATCCATGACAAGACCGGCCGCCGCGTGTCCCCTGCCGGGATGGCGTTCATGGACTCCCTGTCCCAGGAAGTCCTGAAGTCGCCGCCCGCGCCGGTACCGAAGCGTGCGAAGCCGGAAGCAGCAGCTCCCGAAGCCAAGAAGGCGGAAGCCAAGAAGGGCAAGGGCAAGGCTGCACCGGCCGAGGGCGCCGAAGGTGCCGCAAAGGGTGAGAAGAAGCCGGCAGCAAAGAAAGAGAAGGCTGCCGGAAAAGAAGCCGGCGGCGAGAAGGCCGAAGGCAAGAAAGCTGAAAAGAAGTCCGAATGAGGTGCCTGTATGGGTGACGACGAGCTTAGTGAAATCCGCAAGAGAAGGATGGCGCAACTGCAGCAGCAGGCCGGTGATCAGGCCCACATGCAGGAAGAGCTCGAGCGCCAGCAGCGCCAGAAGCAGCAGATCCAGATGATACTCATGCAGATCCTCGAGCCTGATGCCCGGGAACGCCTGAATACCATCAAGCTGACCAAACCGGAGTTTGCGTCGGCAGTCGAGCAGCAGCTGATCCAGCTTGCCCAGAGCGGACGTCTCCGGGCAAAGATCACCGACTCGCAGCTCAAGGACCTGCTGCGGCAGATTGCTCCGGCAAAACGGGACTACTCGATAACCAGAAAGTGATGAAGGCCGGAGTGCTGTACAGCGGCGGAAAGGACAGTTCCCTTGCAGCAATGCTGCTGGGTACGTATTACGAGGTCGAACTCGCCACGTTCGTGTTCGACCCGTCCCGCCGGATCCACGCGGTGGAGGCTGCGGCACGGGCAATCGGGTATCCCTTAACAATCAGAACATTCCGGGAAGGAATGCTGGACGAGATGGCGGACATGGTGGCCCGGTGCGGGTATCCCAACGATGCGATCAACGCGATCCACCGGACTGCTGTCGAAACCCTTAGCAGCGAGTACAAGGTCGTCGGCGACGGGACACGGTTCGAGGACCGGGTCCCCCTGCTGACGAGGGCCGAGGTGCAGAGCCTCGGTCACCGGACGGGGTGCGCCTATGTGCGCCCCCTGCTCGGGTTTGTCCGGCCTGCAATCGACGAACTGGCGGACCGGCTCCTCGAGGTCGAATACGGGGAGACCGGAACCATCCGGAACGGCGATTACGAGGCCGAACTGCGGGGCGCGATCCGGTCCCGCGGGACCGATCCCGCGCCCCTCTTCCCGGCGCACCACGAACAGTCGCTCGTGGTGGGAAGAAAAGGATAATTTCACCTGGTGAATATCATGAGCAAACTCAGCAAAGGAAGGAAGATCAGGCTCGCGAAGGCGTGCGACCAGAACCGGCGCGTGCCCCAGTGGGTGATGGTGAGGACCAAGCGCGGCGTTGTTGCGCACCCGAAGCGGCGCAACTGGCGCAAGAGCACCCTGAAGGTGTGATCATGGCCGACGTAATGAAGGAGCATGTCTATATCATCCCCCTGCGGGATGCCCGCAGGATGCCCCGCTGGAAGCGGAGCAACGGTGCGATCAAGGACATCCGGAAGTACCTCGCCAAGCACATGAAGAGCGAGGATGTCAAGCTCGACAAGGGCATCAACGAGAAAGTCTGGAGCCGGGGCGCGGAGAAACCGCCGTCAAAGATCCGGGTCCGGGCCATGAAGATGGAGGACGGGCAGGTCCAGGCGGAACTTGCACCGGAATCGTAAGAGACATGGATAGAACGACCACGTATGCAGGCGACCCGAACATCGGGGTATTTGCACGGGTAGTCGGCGACATCGCCATAATCCCGCCGGAAGCCCCGGAGGACTTCAAGGCCGCGGTGAAGGCAGCCCTCTTGGTGGAGCTCGTCGAGACCACGGTCCAGGGGAGCGCGATCATCGGCTCGCTCGTCGCCGGCAACAGCCGGGGGATCGTGGTGAGCGGCCTTGCGACCGACGCGGAGATCGATATCCTCTCGGAGTACCGCGAGGTGCTCCTCCTGACGGAATCGATGAACGCAGCGGGCAACGTAATCATGGCAAACAATACCTTTGCCGCTGTCCACGAGGACATGCCTACGGACATGGCGCATGCGATCGGCGAATTCCTCGGCGTCGAGGTCATCGCCCTCAATCTCGGCGGGGTCAAGACCGTCGGGATGGCAGGGGTCGCGACCGACAAGGGGGTCATCGTGCACCCCCGTGCTACTGCCCAGCAGATTGCACGGATCGAGGCGGTTGCAAAAGTACCGGTCGGTACGGGAACGATCAACATGGGGAGCGCCCTCATCGGCACGGGCCTCCTGGTCAACGAGAGTGGGTACCTTGCGGGCAACGCGACCAGCGGGTTCGAGCTCGGCCGGGTGGAAGATGTATTTGGTTTTCTGGAGTGAATGAGAATGGAGAACGTGAAGTTTGAAGTGAAAGGAACCTTCCTCATGGGAGAGGACTGGATGCCGTACACGAAAGTGATCGAGGCACCCAACGAGAAGCAGGCGCAGGAACGCACCTATGCCGTCATCGGCAGCAAGCACAACCTGAAGCGGCGGTACATCAAGGTCGATTCGGTTGCGCCGGTGAAGGCGTAAGATTTTCTTTTTCCCCGGATCTGGATCTTCGATAAGAGGTCCAGTCAGGAATTTTCAGGATTGTTGAAACCCTCAGCACATGGGGTCCCCGCCTCCGGTGGACGAGGGCTGGACGCTCACCGTCTACGACCTGGAGGGGAGGCTGGTCAAGAACGCGATCAACCGGTCGCAGTTCAGCGACACGTCCGACCTCACCCGGAATGCCGACGGTTCGGTAGACTTTTACCTCCAGGCCGCCCCGCCTGACCCGGCCAGGGCTGCCAACTGGCTGCCGACTACATCGCCCGGGCAGGGGTTCGAGGTCATGTGGCGCCTTCTCGCCCCCGCGCCGGCCGATATTTCAGGGGTCCTCAACGGTACGGGCTGGCAGCCGCCGGCCATCACTGCAGCGCTGTGATCCCCACGGCATTGAGGGAAACCCTTCATGACCTGCCGCTGCAGCCCCCGGTTTTGCCGCCACTCCAGGGACCCGGCCCGCGATTATGATCTTCCCCGGATACCATTTTTGTTATTCATGGACCGGGTCTTCAGCCAGGCTGCCGTACAATTTCAGGACCGCCCATCCGAG
>DASPUR010000190.1:0-2780 GCA_035622795.1 Methanoregula sp.
GAAGAATCAATCCGGAAGGGTCTTCTTTTAACGCCATACGAGGGGATACTAAGCCGTGGAAGAATCACCGGTAACCCGGAAAACAGTCTGTATTGTCGGCCTTGGCTATGTCGGCCTTCCGCTTGCCGAGGCGTTCTCCCACCGCGTGAGGACCCTCGGCTTCGATATCGACACCCGGAAAGTCCGGAAGATCCAGAAATCCGGGACTGCGGTACAGGCCACTTCCGATCCCGCCCGGATCCGGGAAGCGGATTTTGTCATGATCTGCGTCCCCACGCTCCTCACCCCGGCAAACGATCCCGATCTCTCGTACGTCCGCAATGCCGCAGCCATCGTCGGGGCGAATATGAAGAGAGGGGCAACCGTCATCCTCGAATCAACCGTGTATCCCGGTGTGACCGAGGAAGTCCTCCTGCCCGTGCTCGAGAATGAGTCCGGGCTCAGGGCGGGCGGGGACTTCAAAGTCGGGTACTCGCCCGAAAGGATCAACCCCGGTGACGACGAACACGTCCTCGCACGGACCACGAAGATCGTGGCAGGGATGGACAGGGAGACCGGGGATGCCATGGCGGAGCTCTACAGCCTCATCACCCGTGTCTACCGCGCCCCCGACATCCGGACTGCCGAGGCTGCAAAGGTGGTCGAGAATATCCAGCGGGACATCAATATCGCCCTTATCAACGAGTTCTCGCAGATGTTTGCGCGGATGCACCTGAACACCCGGGACGTGCTGGACGCGGCGGCAACGAAGTGGAACTTCCACCCGTATACACCGGGTATCGTCGGGGGACACTGCATCCCGACCGTCCCCTACTTCCTCGCCTACGCGGCAAAACGGGTCGGGTACACCCCGCGCATGATCCTGGCCGGCCGGGCAACAAACGATTTTATGACAAAGTTCGTGGCCGATCTCGTCATCAGCAACCTCAAATCGGCCGGCAGGGCGGCAGCGGGCTCGAAGATCGCCATTCTCGGCCTGACGTACAAGGAGAATGTGCCGGATTACCGTGACAACCCGGTCACGGATATTATCCGGTATCTCGGGGAGCAGGGGGTCGCGGTCTTCGGGTACGACCCCCTCCTGACCCCGGAGGAGATTGCCCGGATGGGGGTTGCGGCCCTTCCGGATCTCGCGCAGCAGATGGACGGGTACATCCTCGCCGCCCCCCATGCGCAGTTCCTGGAAATGCGCCGGGAGTTCTCCGCAATCGCGGGGGAAAAGGTCCTCTTCATCGACATCAAGGGCGTCTTCCACCGGGACGAGCAGATGAAAAAACTGTTCAACTACATCACCCTCTAGGCGCCACCCCCGGCAAAAACCGGGCAGACCGTCCGGCACGACAAATGAGCACAGGTACGCGGCGCCAGAGTATAAACGTATAAATTCATTCCCAAAAAACCAGTACAGGATGGTACTGATCATCGGGCTTGTCCTCCTGTTTGCGGCTCTCATTCCCTACATCGTCTATCTCCTCGGCATCACGTTCGGGAAGAAGTCCGGCCCGGCCGCGGTCCCCGCGGAATACCCGCACATCACCATGATCATGTCCGCCTACAACGAGGAGAAGGTGGTTGCGGACCGGGTCAGGAACCTCGGGGAGTGCACGTACCCAAAAGAGCTGTACGAGATAATCTTCATCGACGACTGCTCGTCCGACCAGACCCTTTCCCGCGCACAGGCAGCGCTCGAAAAGTCCGGCATCTCCTACCGGATCATCGCCAACACCGAAAGGATGGGGACGAACCGCTCGTACAACCACGCGATGAAGCTCGCCCGGTATCCCGTCATCGTTACCACGGATGCGGATGTCTTCTTCGAGCCCGATGCGCTCAGCCTCCTCATGGCACGGCTCGCGAGCGACACAAAAATCGCGGCAGTGACCGGTGAGCTCCGGCCGATGGAGAACGAGAGCAGCACTATGAAACTGGAGGGGACGTACCGGTCGTTCTACGGCCGGATGTGCGACTGGGAGAGTACGATCGATTCCACATACAACTTCAACGGAGGACTCGTTGCGTTCCGCACCGACCTTATCCGGAGGATCGACGACAAGCGGGGCTCAGACGATGCCAACACCGCGTTCGAGGCGATCCGCCGGGGCTACCGCACGGCCTATGAGAGACGGGCGGTCGTGTACGAAGACATCCCGCCGAGCTTCAAAATCCAGTACCGGCAGAAGACGCGGCGGGCAAAGAGGCTCATCGAGGCAACGCTCGCAAACCTGGACCTCCTCGGCAGGTCCCGCCCGTTCACCCGGTTCTTCTACCCCCTGAGGATCTTCATGTACGTCTTCACCCCGCTCCTCTTCTTCATCGCGCTCGCCCTGCTCGCCATTGGATTGTATCTTACCAGCCCGGTGATCCTCCTGGTCCTTGCTCTCCTGGTCGCGGGAATGAGTGTCGTATGGCGGCAGAACCTCCTCACCGCGTTTGCCGTCAACCAGTTCTACCTCGTCGTGGGGCTGCTGAACATGGGGAAGGACACCCGGATCTGGGACAGTACGTCGAAGAAGACGTGAGATCTCATAACCCGGGCCCGGATGATCATGGAAAGCCGGGGAGCGGATTTCAGGCGAAGTTTTTATCAGCCCGGCGGGTCACGGGGTGCATACCATGGAAAGCACTTCTCCTGTCATGAGCGGGCGGGAACGCGTCATCGAAGCCGTCACCGCCCTCTTCGTGGCTACGGACCGGCGGGACTGGCCGGCGGTCAGGGCGTGTTTTGCGGACACCGTCCTCTTCGACATGAGCTCGCTGGGCGGGGCCCCTCCCGCAACAGT
>DASPUR010000191.1:0-5860 GCA_035622795.1 Methanoregula sp.
CCAAGAGGGCAAGCCCCCTTGACCCCCGTTTTCAGTCATGCTCCACGGGGCGAGCCCCGGCGAGGCGGCGAGCGCCCGTGGCTCCCTCGTTATCAAATACATTTACTCCAGAACCAAAAACTTTGGAGTGTGTTCCGGCACTAAGTGAGGGGAAGATCCATGACTGAAGCGACGGAAATCCGATCCCCCGGAGTACAAGGATGGGATCATATGGCCTCCCTCCGGCAGCTCCGGGTCGAGCTCCTCGCGGCGTGGGCGATCGCCAAGAAGGACATGATCATCTACTACATCAAGCCCAACATCATCGTCTCGGGGATGCTCTTTCCCCTCTTCATGTTCCTCGCGTTTGCGATCGGGAGGCCCGGCGCACCCTCGGTCCTGATCCCCGGCCTCATCGCGATCACCATCCTCTTCTCCGCCTCGTCCATCGAGCCCGTCTCGATCCCGATCGAGCGGCGGATGAAGACCTTCGACCGGCTCATCTCCGCACCGGTCTCGCTCCACGCGGTCGTCCTCGGGGAGAGCCTGAGCGGCTTCCTGTACAGCACCGGCATCGCCGTCGTCCCGTTCCTCGCGGGGATCGTCATTTTCGGTACGGCGATTTTGAGCGTCGTCCCGCTCATCGTTGGCGTCCTCCTCACCTCGTTCTGCTTCGCGACGATGGGGACGCTCTTCGCCTCGTACCCGACCGAGAGCCCGGGCGACATCATGTCCATGCTCAACGTGGTGCGGCTCCCGCTCATCTTCATCTCCGGCATCTTCATCCCGCTCAGCCAGATCCCCGGGATGGCCCGGTGGCTCACCTACTGCTCGCCCCTGACGTACGGGAACGACCTCATCGCGTCCGCGTACTCCGGCGCCACGCAGTTCAGCCCGTTTGCGGATATCGGGATGCTCTTTGTCTTCATCCTGATCTTTCAGTTTGCGGCAAACCGGCTGTACCGGAAGTTCAACGAGTGAAGCGATGGTGAACTGCCTGTACCGGGAGTTCAGCGAGTGACCGGTCCTTGCGCAGGAAGATCATTTCCTTCCCGACCTTCCGGCCCGCCGCCGGATGCCAAGCTTTTTATAACCTCCCTATGATGAACTGCTAGCGGATAAAAATCCGGAGATCGTATGACCTCCATCCTGTATGTCGACGACGAACCGGCGCTGCTGGAAGTCGCCCGCCTGTTCCTCGAGGCGAAATGGGATTTCTCGGTCGATACCATAACCTCCGCGACCGAGGCGCTCCAGCTCATGGAGACAAAAAAATACGATGCCATCATCTCCGATTACCAGATGCCCGATATGGACGGCATCGGGTTCTTAAAACGCGTCCGGTCGACCGGCAGCTCCGTCCCCTTCATCATCTTCACCGGCAGGGGGCGGGAGGAGATCGTCATCCAGGCCCTGAACGAGGGGGCGGACTTCTACCTCCAGAAAGGCGGGGAGCCGGTCTCGCAGTTCGCCGAGCTCGCCCACAAGGTCCGGCAGGCGATCCGGGAGCGGCAGGCGCAGGCGAGCATCCGGGACCACGAGCAGCGAGAGGAGGACATCATCAATTTCCTTCCCGACGCGACCTTTGCCATCGACCGGTCCGGCCGGATCATCGCGTGGAACCGCGCCATCGAGGATATGACCGGCGTACCTGCTGCCGATATGCTCGGGAAGGGGGACTACGCGTACGCGCTCCCGTTCTACGGGAAGAGGCGCCCGATCCTCATCGACCTCATCTTCGAACCCGACGAGGTCATTTACGAGAAATATGCCCATATCATCCGGGAACGGAACGTCCTGATAGCGGAGACGAACCTCCCCCTTCCCCGCGGAAAGCCCGCCCTCCTGATGGGCAAGGCAAGCCCGCTCTACAACCGGCACGGAGAGGTGGTCGGGGCGATCGAGTCCATCCGGGACATCACCGCGATGAAAAAGGCTGAAGAACGCCTCCGGGAGAGCGAGGGGCAGTTCGCCGCGTTCATGGACCACCTGCCGGTGACCGCGTTCATCAAGGACGACCAGTTCACCAACCTCTTTGTCAACCGCCGGATGGAGGAGATCTTCGGCGCACAGGACTGGATCGGGCACACGGTCTTCGAACTCTTTCCCCGAAAAGCCGCGGAGAAGATGGTCGAGGACGACCGCCTGACCCTGAAGGAAGGGTACCGGAAGGCAGTCGAACACCTCACCGGCACTGACGGTCGCAGGAGGATCTTCGAGACCCATAAGTTCCGGATCGACCGCGGGGAGAAGCCGCCGCTCATCGGCGGGTTTGCCATCGACATCACCGAGAAGAAGGAAGCCGAGGACGCGCTCTTCGAGAGCGAGAGCCGGTTCCGGGAACTCTCCGACCTCCTCCCCCAGATGGTCTACGAGGCCGGCCTTGATGGCAGGGTGACGTACGCCAACCACATCGCGTTCAAACGGTTCGGGTACACCGAAGAGGACCTCCGGAAAGGGATCAACATCCTGCAGGCATTTGTCCCGGCCGACCGGGACCGGGTGATGCACGCGTTCCGTGCCCTCATCGGGGGGACCGGGACCACGCCGTCTGTCGAGGAGTACCGCGCCCTGCAGAAGGACGGCGGGACGTTCCCCGTCTCCATTTACTCGTCCCCTATCGTCAAGGACGGCCGGATCAACGGGATCCGCGGGATCATCGTCGACATCACGGAGCGGAAGCGGGCGGAGGAGGCGGTCAGCCGGAGCGAGGCACAGCTCCGGGCCATCCTCGAATCCACGGCCGACGGGATACTCGCGGTGGACAACCAGGGAAAGACGCTGCACACCAGCCGGAGGTTCGCTGAGATCTGGAAGATCCCTTCCGAAGTCGTGGCCTCGGGCGACGACCGGACCATGCTGGAGTTCGTCCGGGACCAGCTGGCCGACCCCGACACGTTCATCGCGAAAGTCGAATCGCTCTACCGGTCGGACGAGGTCGCGATGGACACGCTCCTCTTCAAGGACGGCCGGGTCGTCGAGCGGTACTCCTTCCCGATGATGATGGACGGCGATCGTTTCGGCCGGGTCTGGTCCTTCCGCGATGTCACAGGCCAGAAGCAGGTGGAACAGGCGCTGCGGGAGAGCGAGGACCGGCTCAGCACGATCCTCAACGCGGCGCAGGTCGGCTTCGTCCTCGTGGACGCAAAGACCCACCGGATCCTGCAGGCAAACCCCAAAGCCCTCTCCCTCATCGGCGGACAGGAGTGCGACGTTACCGGTGCCGTCTGCCACCGGTTCATCTGCCCGGCGGAGGAGGGCAACTGCCCCGTAACCGATCTCGGGCAGGCCGTCAACTCGTCCGAGCGGGTCCTCATCACCCGGGAGGGGGTGCGCATACCCATCATCAAGACCGTGGTCCGGGCCCGGATCGGGGGAAAAGACGTCCTCGTGGAATCGTTCATCGACATCTCGGACCGGAAGCGGGCGGAGGAGGCCCTCACCCGGGCCAACACCAAGCTCGGCCTCCTTGCGACTGTCACCCGCCACGATATAAGGAACCAGCTCACGGCCCTCCAGGGGTTCCTTGAACTCTCGGCTGAAGGGAAGAACCCGGAAGCCATGCAGGATTACGTACGGAAAGCGCTCGGGGTTGCCGGCGTGATCGACCGGCAGATCCTGTTCACGAAGGACTACCAGGCCATGGGCATGAAGGAGCCGCTGTGGCAGCCGGTCGGGGCGCTCGTTAAGAAAGCCGAAGGCCAGTTCCCGCACCCCGGCGTCAGCATCAGTACGGAGGTGCCCGGCCTCGAAGTGTACGCGGACCCGCTCCTGGAAAAAGTCCTGTACAACCTGGTCGATAACGCCCTCCGGTACGGCGGGCCGTCCATGAAGTCCGTCCGGGTCTCTTTCCACCGCGACGGGACGGACCTGTTCCTCATCTTCGAGGATGACGGCATCGGCATCCCGGAGGCTGAAAAAGAGCTCGTCTTTACGCGTGGGTTCGGGCACAACTCCGGCCTCGGCCTCTTCCTCATCCGCGAGATCCTCGCGATCACCGGCGCGACGATCACCGAGAACGGGGTCCCGGGAAGGGGGGCCCGGTTCGAGATACGGGTGCCTGGCGGGGCATGGCGGGTTACCGGGACGGAATAAGGGTAACGCCCCGGGGGCTCATCGGCGCACGGGGGATCCGGGAGCACCGCATTTAGTGGCTGAAAGGGATCATCCCACCAAAAAAATTATTCAGCGGGATTCATTTAGAAACCCGTATATCATAAGAAGCATTTTTATGTACTATGGACGAACCCCCGGCGTCGTGGTTTGAACAAGGCGTAGCGCTCTTTGAACAGGCACGGTACTCGGAAGCAGTAGCCGCGTTTGACAAGGCGATCGCCTTCAACGAGAACACGAAGGAAGCGTGGTTCAACCGGGGGCTTTCCCACGCCCAAATGGGGAACTACCCGCTGGCCCTCCGTTCGTTCGACAAGACCCTCCAGCTCGACCCGTCGCACGAGAACGCGAAGAAGGCCCGGGGAATGGTCCTGGGCCTGATGGGGACCACGGAAGAAGCCTACGCCGTGCAGCAGGAAGCGGCAAAAGCCGCCGCAGCGCCGGTTGCCCGCCCGCCTGCCTCGCCCCCGCCGCAGATGTTCCGGCCCCGGAAACGGGAGAAGCCCCGGAGCCCTGTGCTCGCCGCGCTGTTCAGCTTCTTCTTCCCGGGCTGGGGCCAGTGGTACGACGGGAACCGGTGGAACGGCCTGCACCTTTTTGCCGCTATGCTTGTCCTCGGCGTTGCCGACCTCACCACGAGCATCCTCCTGAACCATAATTTCCTGGTCCTTCTCACCTTCCTCGTCCTCGGTCTTGGGGTATGGGTGTTCGGCATGTATGACGCCTATGCGACCGCGGGCAGGATCAACCGGGGGGAGGTCCCGTTTGACCGCAAGAGCAGGCTCTTCTGGCTGCCGGTCGTTGCAGTCGCACTCGTCATCGTGGCCGCCGTCGTGGTGGCGCTCCTGACCATGGTGGTTATGAGTATGATCGGCTCCTCCGCGCTGCACGGGGCCGGAGGCGTTTCTCCCGGGGGGAGTTCTTTTTCCGCGCCGGGCTTTACATCACAGGGAATAGAGAACGTCAAGGTCGTCGCTGCAACCGTCCAGAAATCGGGTGACACCAGCATCGTTGTCACCTACCAGGGCGGCCAGGACGCGGACAAACTCGACCAGCTCGTCGTCATGGTGACGGACAGCGCCGGAAAGGTGCAGACAAAGATCCTCGGGCAGGCGTCCGGGATGACTCCGCTCGATGTGGGAAGCACCGCTTCCCTTACCGGAGCGTATTCCGGAAAGAATCACGTCATGGCCATAGGAAAGTTCTCCGATGGTTCTGTCCAGACCATCCTTGACACGTACCTCTGAGAGCGGGACCGGGTTTTCGGGCAGACACCTGAGGTTGTAAAAAAACAGTCCGGGGGACCAGGACCCGGTGCCACCCGCTGCGCCCTTCTCCGGACCGTTGCCCGGTGAGAACGGCGCCCCGGCTCTTCACGGCATTCTGTCAGATGGCCGGATAAAAACCACTGGCTTTTTGACCGCCCGCGCTCTACTTCTCCTCACTGGGTGTTTCGGTCGTGTCCTGGAAGCGGGTAGCCATTTCAACAATCTTCGTGCTCATCTTCGTCGTGTCGGTCTTCTTTGCGGTAAGGAACGCCGTGCCTTTCCGGGAAGCGGCCGCACCTCTCCCCGTGATAACGCCCGCGCAGCAGGCTGCGGCCGATGAGCTTGCTGCCCTCCCCGCGACCACCGTCCCGGCCGCGATCCCGACCGTACTGGTCCCGACGACCGCCCCTCCGGTATCCACGCCCGCTCCCACCCCTGTCCCCGGCCCGACCCCGCGTTTCTTCGGCACCGTCAAGTACGGAGCCAACCGGTCGTCGGCC
>DASPUR010000192.1:0-2259 GCA_035622795.1 Methanoregula sp.
TTCTCTTGTTTCTTGGATGTCGCGTGGGCGCTCTGCCCCCACACCCCTGCAACGATAGCCCTGCCCAGCGCGGCGCTCGAAGGCTGATGCCTTCTCAAATCGCCCTTCCTGATGAAGGGGCAAACCTCTCGGGCCACGCGGGCGGCAGACGGTTGATCGTTCCCTTTTGTAGATTTTTCCAACAAACCTCTAACTGACCAGTGCTTCACAATCACCCCAACCGTTTAACCTATCGGACAGCAAATACCAACAGGCAAAACAGGGGCACCATGGCAATAGCGTTCGAGAGCCTTGATTCCGATATCGCAGGAAGGAGCGGGAAACTGACGGTTGGCAAAAAGACCCTCCGGACACCCGCGCTGCTCCCGGTCATCAACCCTCACCTCCCGCTTATCACCCCGAAGGAGATGCAGCAGATGGGCATCGAGGCGCTCATCACCAACGCCTACATCTTCTCCCAGAGCAAGCAGTACCGGGAGCGGGCGCTGTCTGAAGGTCTCCACAAGGTTTTGGATTTCGACGGCGTCATCATGACCGACTCGGGCTCGTTCCAGCTCTCCGTTTATGGAAAGGTTGCGATATCCAACATCGAAACCCTCACCTTCCAGCGCGATATCGGGAGCGATATCTGGGTCCCGCTCGATATCCCCACCTCCCCGGCCTCCGACCGCGAGACAACGGAACGCGATCTCGCGATCACGATGGATCGGCTCCGGGAAGCAAAGGAGGTCTTCGGCCCCGACGCCCCGATCGCGGGACCGGTGCAGGGCGGTATCTTCCCCGACCTGCGGGAAGAGGCCGGCCGGGCTGTCACCGGGCTCGGTTTTTCTTTCTGCCCTGTCGGAGCTGTCGTCCCCCTCATGGAAGGGTACCGGTACCGGGACCTCGTGACGGTCGTGACTGCAGCAAAGCGCACGCTCTCCCCCGCGTCCTGCGTCCACCTCTTCGGTGCGGGACACCCCTCAATGTTTGCCCTCGCCACGGCGATGGGATGCGACCTCTTCGATTCGGCAGCGTACGCGCTCTATGCAAAAGAGGGGCGTTACATGACTACCCACGGGAGTTATAAGATCCACGAACTCACCGAGCTCCCCTGCGCCTGCGGCGTCTGCCGGTCGCATACCATCGGGGAACTCCAGAAAGCACCGGACCGCGACCGGCTCCTCGCGCTCCACAATCTTCACGTAACCCTCGCCGAGATTGCCAGGATCCGGCAGGCAATTGCCGACGGGTCGCTCTGGGAACTGGTGGACGAGCGGTGCCGGGGGCACCCGCAGCTCCTGGCCGGCTACCGGCAGCTCCTCCGCGATTCCCCGGCACTCGAACACCGCGATAAGGTGTCCAAGCGCCGGTTCTTCTACCGGGGGGACGAGAGCTGCCGGCGGACCGAAGTCGTGCGGTACCAGGAGATGCTCGGGCGCCTGCGCCTCGGGAAAGACGTCCTGGTCGCGTTCGACAGTACCGACGGGAAGGGATTCGATGACGTCCTCCTGTTCAAGCCGCCGTTCGGCCCGTACCCGAAGGAACTGAAAGAGACATTCCCGATCGGCCAGAGCGAGATCCCGGAATGGGACGAGGCGATGGTCCGGCAGGGGTGCCGGGGAATACAGCGGCTCGTGGACACCCACCCTGAGTCGCTCGTCTTCGTTTCCTGCGGCAAGCGCTGGGAGGCGATCGTCCGGCAGGAGATCGGGCGCACGGGGGTGCTCACCGGATGAGCCGGTTCGACATCAGGAGACGCGACTGCCTCGCACGCCTGGGAACGTTCCGGCCCGGAGACGACCCCGCTGCACCCGGCCCGGCAGCCGCACCGATCTCCACACCTGCAGTCCTCGACATGGAAGAGGTCTTTCCCGACCTCGCCCGGATGCAGCTGGCGAACATCCCGCTCTCCGCCCCCGCATCATTCGTTCAGGAATTCCCCCCGGACCCTTCGCTGCGGCCGGTCGCCCTCCACCCCCATCTCCCCCCGACGGCTGCGGGCGGCGACTGCGTGATGGTCCCCTGCTGGCATACCGCATTTGCAAACCCGCGGGCCTACGTGGACTGGCTCACCGGCCTTAAGGACAAGACCGCCCCCGACACGGCCTGGTACGCCCCTGCTGCCGCCCTTCCGTCATCGGTGCATATCCTCTGCTACTCGGGTTTCGACCTTTTCGATTACACCGCCTCAGACCTCAGGACCGCGCAGGGAAAATGCTGTACTCCGGAAGGGGAGTTCCCGAAGGAAGCGATGGACAGCGGCATCTGCACCTGTGC
>DASPUR010000193.1:0-11348 GCA_035622795.1 Methanoregula sp.
CTACACGGCAATATTCTGTGTATTGACCGGGCTCGTACTCATCATTGCGCCGTTTTTCGTGGGCATGTTCTTCAGCCCCGAAGGATTGGCAAACATGGCATCTTCGGGAGCGGGCTAAAAAAGAGGAGGTGAAGCAGAACATGAAGCCGTTAAATGAGAACCAGCGGAGGATCGTAATGTTTGCGGTCATCGTTTCCGTAGGATCGGTGCTGATCCTGTTCGATGTCCCGCTAACCCTCATGATTCCCCTCGTCGTTCTCGCGGGGTTCGGCCTCCTTATCGGCCTCGGGGCTATCACCCCATCCGATATCCGCGGGGTCTTCTCAGGAATGAAGCCGGAGAATCTCAGGAAGATCCCTGTCCTCAAGCGCCTTGATAGCATAAAATTTTTTGAGAAGTCGCTACCTGCACCCTCCTCCGCAGCCGCACCGGCCGGAAAAAGCGGGCAGAAAGCTGCTCTCCCGGCAAAAGCCGGCAAAACGGCAGAACCGGAAAAAAGCCCCGGATTTGCAGCACATCTCCGGACATTCGTCTCATCGCTCAGTTCCCTCGGGGCCGTCCTCAAAGAGCGCCAGCAGCGTGGCAGCAAGGTCGAGGACATCAACAAGCTCCTTGACAAGACGGTAAACGAGAAAGTGACTGCCTCCCCGCTCTCCACAGCCGGGAATGTTACCAAGCCGTCTGCGGCTCCTCCCGGAGGTCCGGGCGGGAACGCACCCGCAACGCCCGCTGACGACGATCCCTTCCTCTCCCTCTCCGGCGATGAATTCGACCCGGGACTCCTTGACGGTCTCGATGAAGCGGAGGTGCCTGCGCCGGGTATCCCCGCTCCCGCGCAGGCAGCCCCGGGGGGCGCGCCAGGATCGATGGTCGGCGAACCCGAAATCCCCCTCCCTGCCATGGAATTCTCTTCGGAAGCCGATGAGATCCTCAAGGAAAACGCCGCTCCCGGACTCGAGGAGTTCAGCGGGCTCGAAGGCGGGGAGACCATAGACGATGACTTTGGAGAGCTCGACGATCTCGACGGAGTCGACCTCGACGGGGTCAGCCTTGAAGACGATGCGGCGCAGGCACCTGCCGCCCCGGCTGCCGGCACGGCATCCGCCCCCCAGGCCGCCGAAGCCTCTCCGGCCGCAGCTGCGAACCCCGCAGTCAAGGAAATGAAGATGACGGACTGGATTCCCTCCGATGCCCCGGCTGAAAATGAATCCGATGCTATCTCCACCCACGCGGACATGGCGGCGTTTGCCGGCGGCGGGGGTACCGATGAGGACCTGCTCAGCTCGATCGCTTCAGATGTCAAGCATACCAAGAAGGAGAAGGACATAAGCCTCCTTCGCGAGCTCAAGGATTTCAAAGCCCCGGCCGGGGAGATCGAACACGAACTGTCCGGGCTGTATGAACGGATCAACGCCATCCCGAAGAAAGCAAAAGCTCCGGAATCGCGGCCGGGTAAATAAGATAAATCCGGGGGGCCAATATATCCTGCAGGCACTGGAGCAGTTTTTTTTAAAGAACCATCAGAAGAAGAACAAAAATCGGATGAGCAGATGAAGGAAGTCCCGGCAAAAGTAGAGCACAATGGCGAATGGATAGTCACCAAACTGGGTGTCAGCGAAGACCGGATCGTTATTCCTGCCCCGGTTGGCAAGGAGATACTTTTCAAGAACGTGGCAGACCTCGCCGAGAAGAAAAACGTCCTTATCGTCACCGTGAAGACCGACACCGAGACCGTTTTCCGGATCCTCTCGGTCGAAAAAGTCCTCGTTATCCTGAAACGATGGATCCTCGGCTCCTGCAACGCCTACCGGCTCATGGCGTATTTCATGTCGCCCGCGATCCGCGGCGGAGTCCTCGTCAAGGATGCGCAGTGGGAGAAGGGGAGCGTGGTCGTGGTCCGGACCGGGATCTGGTTTGTCGGGGCGGCAAAACAGGTCTGCGTTCCGGTTGCCGATGTTGCCGCGATCGAACTGACCAAGCGGGACGTCCAGGGAAAACCGACCGATGTCATCCGGGTCGACCATCTTGAATCGGGCGAAGTCGTCTCGAGCATGGTCCTCTGTCCTCTCTCAACCCTCCAGGTCCTTTTCAATTACCTCAAGGACACGACCAAGAGCATGGACATGAAGGGCACGGAACTCGACGGCATCGACCAGCAGGTCGCGATGCTCGTCTATTCCGGCATGGACTCCCATGCGATCGAGAACATGCTGAATATCCCGCACAAGCAGCTCGACCAGATCTACGACAAGATCCTCAGTCTGGGCCTCGCCGAGGTCGTCATCATCCGGCGTGAAGTCCAGCTCACGACCAAGGGTGTCCGGTATATCACGGATGCAACAAAATCGCAGACCGGCTGATCACCGTCTGCATTTTCCCATACCTCTATATGCGATCATCTACCACATTTAAAATGATCGTCAATGGGAAAGATTCTGATCGTGGATGACACGCTGTTCATGAGGACGCTCCTCAAAAACATTCTCTTCTCCGGAGGGCATACCATCGTCGGTGAAGCCGGAGACGGTGAAGAGGCGGTCGCGAAATACAAGGAACTGAAGCCCGACCTGGTCACTATGGACGTGGTGATGCCCAAGATGAACGGTATCGAATCTTTGAAGGCTATCCGGGCGCTTGATCCGGCGGCCCGGGTCATCATGTGCACGGCAGTCGGGCAGGAGCAGATGGTGAAGCTCGCGATAAAGTCCGGCGCCCGCGGGTACATCGTCAAACCGTTCCAGGCTCCGAAAGTCCTCGAAGAAGTCACAAACGTCCTTTCCAACTGATCTTATGACGAAGGTGCTGGTAGTTGATGATTCCGTATTTATGCGTACGGTAATCAGGGATATGGTCGCAAAGGATCCATCCTTCGAAGTCGTAGGCACCGCCATTGACGGTGTCGATGCACTCAAAAAGATCGAAGCACTTGCCCCCGACATAATCACGCTCGACATCGAGATGCCCCGCATGTCGGGTATCGAGGTACTCGAGAAGATCGGCCGTCTCAAGGACCGCCCACGTATCCTGATGCTCAGCTCCCTGACCGCAAAGGATGCGGAGATGACCCACCGCGCCATCGATCTTGGTGCCGATGATTTCATGCTCAAGCCGGCAGACCTCCCCCATGTACGGGAGATCGGCGACGAACTGGTCATGAAACTCAAGCACCTCATGACAATGCCCCGGGCAATAGCTCAGCCCAGACAAAAGGCCGCCCCTGTCCCCGCAGGCGCGGGAACGCCTGCAAGCCGCGTCATCCTGATCGGTTCATCTGCCGGGGGGCCACAGATGCTTGACCGGCTTCTCGCCGATATTCCAGCAGACCTGCCTGCGGGGGTCGTGGTTACTCAGCATATGCCGGTCGGGTTTACCGGGGCACTTGCGGCACGGTTCAACCGTATATCCAAAATGCCGGTCCGGGAGTCCGAGAACGGGGATGTCATCGAGACCGGCAGGATCATCCTCTCGAGGGCCGGCGTGCACACGATCGTTACCCGGCAGCTCTCGGATAAAGGCTGCGTCACGGGAAAACTCGTGCACACCACCGCCCCGCCGGTCCATGGCGTCCGGCCGGCCGTTGACAAGACCTTTGCCTCTGCAGCACAGGTTTTCGGCAGGAACACGGTCACTGCAGTCCTGAGCGGGATGGGAAACGACGCCGGCGAAGGGGCAGCAGCAATCCGCGAGGCGGGAGGGAAAAACTTTGTCTGCGACGAGAAAGACTGCCTTGTGTACGGCATGGCGCGGTCTGTTATCTCCCATAAGGCCGCCGACGAAATTATCCCGCTCGACCGGATGGGCCGGGAACTCGCAAAAGTAGTGCTGAAGATGGAGGATACCTGTGTCTGAAATGGATGCCTACCGTGGGCTTTTCGTCGCGGAATCGCGGGACAACCACGAGAACCTGGTCAAGAACCTCCTGATCATAGAGAAGGGTTCGGACCCGGAGGCGATCGGGGAGATCTTCCGGTCTATCCACACCCTGAAAGGAGCCTCCGCGTCGATGGGGTTCATGAACCTCGAGCGGCTCTGCCACACGATGGAGGATGTCTTCCAGCTGATCCGGAGCGGGGTCGCGGTCGTGGACCCGGCGCTTGCAAACCTCCTTCTGACCTGCTCGGATATGATCGAGGAGATGCTCGACGAAGTCGAAGCCGGGGGCGACAGTTCGACCATTAATCCCGACGAACTGGTCGGGACCCTCCGGAACTGGCTCGAAACCGAGAGCGGTGGGGGGAACGCGGGAGCTGCGGCGCCTGCACCGGCAGCTGCAACGCCCCGAAAATCCGCCGGCAAAAAGAAACCCGCTGCTGCTGCCCCGGCCCCGGGCGACACGCGTCCGGTGTACGACATCACTATCACCGTTGCACCGGAATCCATGATGAAGGACGTCCGTGCCCTCATCGTGCTCAATAATCTCGAAGGGCTCGGCACGATCGTCTTCTCGATCCCGACCAAGGAGCTAGTCGACGAAGGGAAATTCGATGGCGTACTGGAAGTCCGGATCGCGAGCGACGCCGGCGGGGAGGCCCTCCGGACCGCGGCGTCGGGATCGGAAATCCAGAACGTCGAGATCCGCGAAGCTGCCGTTGCCGAACTCATCGAGGAAGAGCCTGCCGGGGAACAGTCACCTGCAAAAGCAGCCCCGGAGACTGGCGACCGCTCGCAGGCATCCGCAGCCGACAAGAGCCGGGAAGTCAAACACCTCCGGGTCGACATTACCCAGCTCGACCACATCATGAACCTTGTCGAAGACCTCGTCATCAACCGGGGGCGGCTCAAACAGATCGCCGAACGGCAGAAGATCAAGGAGATGGATGAAGCCATCGGGATGGTCGAGCGGTCGGTATCGGAGCTCCAGAACCTGATGATGAACATCCGGATGATCCCGCTCAACCACATCTTCAACCGGCTCCCGCGTGTCGTCCGGGATGTAGCCCAGTATGACGGGAAAGAAGTTGAGTTCGTGATGGAGGGCGGGGAGACCGAGCTCGACCGCAGCGTCATGGACGGCCTGAACGATCCCCTTCTCCACCTCATCCGGAACGCAGTCAACCACGGGATCGAGAAACCGGAAATCCGGGAAGAGAACGGAAAGCCCCGCAAGGGGCTTGTCCGCTTAAGCGCTCACCGGGACCGGGACAATGTCATCATCGAGCTCATCGATGATGGAGCAGGCATCAATGTGGAGAAAGTAAAGAAAAAAGCAGTGGAGAAGGGGCTGGTCTCGAAGGAAGCGGCTGACGCCCTTACCACCGATCAGGCTATCGAGCTGCTCTTCCTGCCGGGCTTCTCCACTGCAGACAAGATCACCGACATCAGCGGGAGGGGAGTGGGCCTCGACGTCGTCCGGCGATCGATAGAGTCCCTGAAGGGAACGATCCGGATCGAAACCACGGCCGGCAAGGGAAGCAGGTTCGAGCTCCTCCTCCCCCCGACCATGGCTATCGTCGATGTCATGATCGTCCGGATCAACGGCCGCCGCCTTGCCATCCCCATCAGTTCCATCGTCGAGGTCGCATCCTTCCGGAAGGACTCGACCCACCGGATCGGCAGGAGCGAGACGATCCTGCTCAGGGACGAGGTCATCCAGATCTTCTGGCTGGACGACATGGTCGGCATGTCCGCGACAAGCGACATCCTGATCGTGGTCCAGTACCAGAAGAGGAAATGCAGTATCCCTGTCGATATTGTCGAGGGGAAGCAGGAAGTAGTCGTAAAACCGTTGAGCAGCCTCATCGGGAACACCCGCGGGATCAGCGGGGTCACTATCCTTGGTGATGGCGACGTCGTGCCCGTGCTCGACGTGAATACTCTCGTGTAGGAGAAGAACATGAAACTGTCACAAGTCCAGGCGGATGCAATCCAGGAACTGGGCAATATTGGTGCCGCCCATGCCGCAACCACGTTATCCCAGATGCTCGGCAGCGCTGTTGAAATGAGTGTCCCGGGAATAAAGACCGTCGATATCTCCCAGCTCAGCACGGTTATGGGGGAGGAAGCGGCCGCGATGGTGGCTTTCGAGCTGCAGGGCGAGATCGAGCACGGGGGATATATCATCTTCTATATCACCCGCGAATCGGCAAAACGCCTCACCAACACCATGCTCGGGCTCACTGAAATGGACCGTCCCATGAACGAGATGGACGAGAGTGCGCTCATCGAGGTCGGGAACATCATGATCTCGGCCTTCCTCGACGCCACCGCCGAGCTGCTCGGGTTCATCATGCTCCCTTCGCCGCCCGCCCTGAGCATCGATATGGCCCACGCGGCCATGGAGACCCTCATCGCACAGATGGGGGAGGAGATTGACGAGGTACTCCTCTTCTCGACCGAACTTACCTGCGAAGAGCACAAGATCGACAGTGACATCATCATGCTGCCCGAAACAAAGACCCTTAAAAAAATTCTGGCGCTCCTCGAACAGATGGTCAAGGCCTGAACAGCATATACCGGAATACCATGCCCGAACCCCGCGTCCCGCACGAACAGGCAGCTATGATCGGCATCGGGGAATACCGGGTGGGCTCGTTTCCCATGATGACCATCGGTCTTGGCTCCTGCATCGGTCTCGTCGTCTATGATGAGGGGCTTAAGAAGGGGGCGATGGTGCATATCATGCTCCCGGAGAGCTCGGGCAGGAAAGACCGGCCCGGCAAATACGCGGATACCGCCATACCTCTCATCGTCGAGGAGCTCCTTGCAACGGGCTGCCGTAAAAAGAACCTGGTCGCAAAGATCGCCGGGGGATCGTGCATGTTCGAATATTTCGGCGCGAACCTGAATATCGGCGAACGGAATACCCAGAAGGTGAAAGAGCTTCTCGCCGCCGCCCAGATCAAACTGGTTGCCGAGGATGTCGGGGGAAAGGTAGGCCGATCCGTGACCTTCCTCCCGGAGAACAACGGAAAATTCTCGATCCGGAGAGCCGATGGAACGACGAAGGACCTCTGACATCCTCTTTTTTTTCTGCATTCTGTTCCTCGCTGCAGGCGTATCCGCGGCTCCGCTCGCGTCCCAGTCCGCTGCTGCCGGAAATTCAACCATACCCGCTCAGGGAGCCGCAGCTTCCTATACGACACGTTTCTTCATTCCTTCTGAAGGATCGATCCACTCGGCCCAGATAAACGAGCTGATAAACGGCCCCGGCGGGGACGTGATCTTCGGAACCAGTTTCGGCCTTTCGACCTACAACGGGACGTGGAGCACGCTCCATATCCACCGGGAAAATTTCTCGGAGGGTCTTTTAGATGACTATATCACTGCGATCGAATTCGATTCCCGGAAAAACCTCTGGATCGGGTACCCGGGCGGGCTCCAGATATTCGATGGAAAGACGTATGTTACCGTCCGGGACCAGCAGCTCCTCAAGGACCCGCGCATCACGGTCCTGAGACGCTGGGACGACGCTATGTGGATCGCCACCGGTAATGCAGGGGTGCACCGGTACCGGGACGGGAACTGGAGCTGGTTCCAGCCGCTGACAGACAACGGCCCCGGATTCTACACGGCGACCGGCATGGTACTGGACACGGCAAGCGACGCGCTTCTCATCTCGACCTATAACGAAGGCGAATGGATCGTCCGTTCGCAGGCCGATCCCGTACGGTTCGAACAGCTCAGTTCCGGGGAAGACACGTTCCACCCGCTCAGCCAGGTCCGGAGGGACCCGCTTGGCGGGGCATATTTCTTCAACAAGTCGGCCGTTGTCCACTATTCGGTAGCACATGGTTTTGAGACTACGCTTACCGCAGCTGATCTCTCGTTCTCTCCTCTGAATATCAACGATCTTGCAGCAGGCCCGGACGGGAAACTCTATATCGCGACAGACAACGGGATATTTATCTGGGAAGCCGGGTCCGTGTACAACCATGTCTCCAGTTTTGAAGGGATCGGGCCGTCCCCCATCGTAAAAAGTATCTTCATCGACGCCGAAAACCGGGTCTGGTTTGGCACGCAGGACTACGTGGGATACTACCAGGAGACCGCTTCGGCCGGCCAGCTTATCCCGGTCGAACTCGCGACGACCGCACCGCCGCCCGCTACGGTCCGGGTAACGATGACCCCGGAGATGACGGCAACTCTTTCACCGACCCTCAGCGAAGAGCCGGGAACCCCCGTTTCGGCCCAGGACCTTGTCTCTTCAATCATCGACCCCATCGTGAGGGCGATAAACGCGGTCCTGGGGAAAGTGACCGGGAAGGGCGGATAAGGGAAGGATCGTTCTCGATTTTTAATCGGCCGCGAACTTCAACGCTCGCGGTCGCCGCCTTTACCCGCTCTGGTGTCCCGGCGATATCCGGTCATCCTGGGCGGCCATTACCGGATGAAAGCCCGCACACAGGAAAACCTCGTATTACGGAATTACAGAAATTTCAAAAGAAAGGGTATTTCAGGACTCTTCGGCAGTGTAGTAATAAAATTCGCCCCGGGACTTCTGTTCCCGGTCAAGGAACGATTCGGGTTTGTTTATCCGGGGCCGGCCGCTCTGGTCCCTGCGGAAGGTCACCTCGAGTTCCTGCAGGAACCGGTTCATCCCGTCGCGCATGATGAACGGGCCCGCCGCGGTGCCGGAGATTCCGGGTTCGCCTTCGAAGACGAGGATACGCTCGCTGATCATATCGATGAGATAGATGTCGTGGTCGATCACCATGATGCTTGCCTGTTTTCCTTCCGCGTGGTGCTTGATCACCCGGGTGACGTTCACGCGCTGCTCGACGTCAAGGTGTGCGCTCGGCTCGTCGAGGATGTAGAGATCGGCGTCCCGGGAGAGGCAGGCCGCGATAGCGACCCGCTGGAGTTCCCCGCCGCTCAGTGTATCGACCGGTGACCGGAGGATGGGCTGGAGCATGAGGGACTCGACGATCTCGTGCTGGTAGAACGAGGAATCGAATTTCGTCGTGATTCCCCGGAGGAACATCTCCACGCTGTCGGAGGTCTCGCCCTTGATGTACTGGGGTTTGTACGAGATCTTCAGCGAGCTCTCCATGCTGCCGGTGGTCGGTTTCTCGACACCCGCGAGGAGTTTTGCAAACGTGCTCTTTCCCATACCGTTTGCGCCCACGATCCCGAGGACCTCGCCGGCCCGGACGGTCCCCCCGGTGACCGCGAGCCGGAAGGTCTCGTACTCCTTTGTCATGGCGGGGATCGCAAAAAGGTCCTCGCGTGACGAGCCTTTCTCGTGTGCCCGTTTCTCGAACACGACGGCAGTGCTGCGGAACCGGACGTTCTCTTCCGCGAGGAACCCTTCGAGGTACTGGTTGATGCCCACCCTTACCCCCTTTGGCCGGGTGATGATACCAAAGACCGCCGGCTTGCCGTAGCCGACGTGGACGGTGTCGGCGAGCATGTCGAGAATCGCAAGGTCGTGCTCAACGATGACTACCGGGCGCCGGGCCGCGAGTTCCCGGATCAGTTTTGCCGCAGCAATCCGCTGGTAGATATCGAGGAAGGGGGTGATCTCATCGAAGAAATAGAGGTCTGCGTCCCGGGCGAGACAAGCCGCGATGGCGACCCGCTGGAGTTCCCCGCCGCTCAGGGTTGTGATGTCGTGCGACTGGACAGCCTCGAGCTTGAGCACGGGCAGGAGGGAGGCCAGTGCTCCCCGCTCATCGGTCTTCCGGAGGAGCTCCCCGGCGGTTCCCGAGAAAACTTTCGGGATATAGTCGATATACTGCGGCTTGGTCGCGATCTTCATGCTCTTTTTTGATACGGTCTGGAGATAATCGAAGAGCTCCGTACCGGTGTATTGCCGGAGGATCTCCTCCCACGCGACTTCGGTATCGAAATTCCCGAGGTTCGGCCGGAGCTGCCCGGAGAGGATCTTCACTGCGGTGCTCTTCCCGATCCCGTTTGCGCCGAGGATGCCCGTCACCTTGCCCTCGACCGGTATCGGGAGGCCGTAGAGTGCAAACCCGTTCTTCCCGTACCGGTGGGTCGGGTGTTCCAGTTCTTCGGGAAGGCTCACGATGTCGATGGCATCGAACGGGCACTTCTTGATGCAGATGCCGCAGCCCACGCAGAGCTCCTCGGAGATAACGGCCTTGCCCTCTTCGCCGATGATGACGGTCTCGTCACCGGTCCGGACCCGGGGGCAGTAGATGATGCATTCGGTACCGCACTTCCGGGCATGGCACCGGTCCTTGTGGACGATGGCTATTCTCATGGTGGATCAGGCCGCCGTCCCGTCAGGTAGGAATGGTGCTCACGAACCAGGTCAGGAGGATGGTCCAGGACATGTACCAGAACGTAAAGGTCATGAACCCCTGGTACAGCCAGTCCTTGGCCCCGAGTTTTCCGGAGTCCATGTGGAGGAGGAAGAACAGGTGACGCTGGATCACGATGCCGGCGAGCATGATCATGAAGGCAAGCAGGCCGTTATCCTGGAGGCCTGCAGCGTTGGGAACCCCCCCGGAGATGTAGGAGAGGATTCCGGCGCCGATCCCGATGAGGCATGCCGCAAGCGTCCGCTCGATCCGGTTTATGTGATCCGCCTGCTTGTCCTCCCGGGTCTTCACCTTTTTCGTGACAACCGGCTTTTCTTCGGGGGCCTCTCCACTCATCCAGCTCCACCAGTAGTCTTATTTTTTAGTGCGCAAGCCATATGTAAGTTGGTATAATCCATGGCGTCCGAGCAGGGAATGAGCGGGATTGACACAAAAGCGGTCGTCTCCGAGCTTGGGGAGAAGCTCCCGCTCTGGATCGACAAGGTCTACCAGTTCGACTCCCGGACGCTCGGGATCCGGCTCAACGGAGAAGAGAAGGCACGGTACCTTTTTCTCATCGAGTCGGGGCGCAGGGCCCACCTTGTCACGTCCCTGCCCGAGCCGCCAAAGAATCCTCCCCAGTTCGCGATGTTCCTCCGGAAACACCTCGCCGGGGGAAAGGTCCTCGCGATACACCAGCACGGTCTCGAGCGTATCATCATCTTCGAGATCGGCAAGGGGAACCAGGTATTCCGGCTCGTTATCGAACTCTTCGACGAGGGGAACGTTATCCTCACCGATGAGCACTACGTTATCCTCAAGCCGCTCCGCCACCACCGGTTTAAGGACCGGGACATCATCCCCGGCGTCCTGTACCAGCTCACCCCGTGCGACCCGACCGGGTCCGAAGATGCCCTCCGCGGCCTGCTCGCGAGCGATTCCCGGGATCTTGTACGTGCCCTTGCGATGGGGGCGATGCTCGGCGGCTCGTACGCCGAGTACGTCTGCCGGCAGGCCGGTATCGACAAGTCTCTTCCTGCAAAGGACGCCGATGCTTCGGTTATCTGGCAGGTTGTCAGCGGGCTTTTCCGGAAGGTCCTCCATGAACGGTCACCGGTGGTCTCGGAAAAGCACTGCGAGCCG